>JAITHY010000235.1 GCA_031279715.1 Verrucomicrobiales bacterium
TCGCCAACGGGCACCGCCTCAATGTTCACCTGGTGATGAGGCCAGCGTGGTTGGAATTTTTTGTCAAACACCAGCGCGTAAGCCACGCCAAGGGCTGGATATTCGAGCAAGTCGCGCGGGTTTGCCTGCGCGATGCGGAGCAGATGTTTCAGCGCGGCGGAGGGCCGGTTAACCGGCAGGATTTTTTCGGCGAACAGGTGCGAGACAGCGGCTTCCTTGCCCAGCGCAATGAACGTGTCGCGGTTGGCGTTGTTCCTTAACAGGTCACCGGCAACGAGGCCCAGCCGCACCCACTGCCAGTGCCGGAGCCAGTGTTGAAAATCGCTGTTGGTGAAGGCGTCGGCGCCGTGGCGCTGATAGTCAGCGGCGAGTTGTTTTTTCAATTCGTCATTGGCGGCGCGCCAGGAATCCGGAGCCGGATGGCGTTGCCACCACGCGCTGACGGTGTCATGGTTCCAGGGCTGAAGCTGGGCGAAACAAGCGGACGCTGACAGTGACAGGCAGAACAGGAGTCGCATGACTGAAGCATAGTCTTGATTGGCCCGGCTGGCAAATGAAGACGGGGCGCGTTATCAGCGCGCGATTTGTGAGGCGGCAGGGGGATAATTTCAAGAGGCGCGCCCGACTGGTTGTTGCCGCCGCTGACAATCAGGCGGATGATGTTTTTTCGGTTTCTTTTTTCAAAGGAGTTGAGGGCGAATCAATCAGCAGTTAATCCGTTCTCGCTCCACCACCAGCGGACGTTTGGTGAGCTTGGTGTGGATGGCGCCGATGTATTCGCCGAGGATGCCGATGCAGATGAGTTGCACCGCGCCGAGGAAAAAGAAGCCCACCACCAGCGGCGCGATGCCGATGGAAAAATCCTCCCAGTAGATTAGCTTGAACATCAAATACACCGCGCCGGTTAAAAACGACAGGATGGACAGGACAAAGCCACTGAGCATGGCCAGTCGTAGCGGGACTTTGGTGTGGCTGGTGAAGCCCAGCATGGCGAGGTCGTAGAGCGCGTAAAAATGAAAGCTGCTGCGCCCGCGCTGGCGCACTGGTTGCACAAATGGGACGGTGGCGACGGGGTAGCCCAGCTCGCTGATTTGGCCGCGAAAATACGGATACGGGTCGTCCATGTCGCGCAGGTGTTGGATTACCACCTGGTCGTAGAGGCCGCAGCCGGTGAAGTTTTTCAGCAGGGTCACGTCCGCCAGCCGTGTGACCAGGTTGTAATACAGCCGCCGCACGGTGAACATCAGCCATGACTCGCGGCTTTGGTTTTTCACCGCGGCGACCACCTTGCTTCCTTGTTCCCATGGCGGAAGGAATTGCTCAATGAGTTCCGGCGGGTCTTGCAAGTCGGAGGCGAGGAAGATGACGGCGTCGCCGCGCGCTTGCAGCAGGGCGTGATGGCAGGAGCGGACGTAGCCGAAGTTGCGGACGTTGAGGATGACTTTGACGCGCCGGTCACGGCCGGCGAGTTCGCGCAGCAGGGCGGGGGAGCCGTCGGTTGAGCAGTTGTCGATGAGCAGATATTCCCACTGGTATTCGGGGTGACGGTCAGCGATGGCGAAGACGCGCCCGGTCAATTCCCGCAGGTTGTCCACCTCGTTGTAACAGCCGCTGACGATGGTGATGGTTTTCATAAGCCGAGATAATTTTGCATTCGCGCGGGGTCGCCCCAAAAGGCGAAGGGTTCAAAATTGCGGTACGGGTAGTAGCCCAGGTTCAGGGGCAGGCAGGCGTGACGTTCAGCGAGCCATGTTTCCACCATGCGGCGGACGGTCACCGGCTGGCCGGAACAGATGTTGACGACGCCGGTGTGAGGGGAGAGGGCGAGCGAGCACAAGCGGCGCGCCAGTTCCTCCACCGGCAAATAATCGCGCAGTTGCTCGCCGCCGGACATGCGGAATTCCGGCTCGCCGTCAGCGAGTGCGCGGAGCAGTTGCGGATAGACGGAGCCTGGGTTTTGGCCCTCGCCATACGTGTAGAAAGGGCGCGCCCACAGCAGTTCAAACGGCCGCTCTGTCCGTGTGAATTCAAGCTGGCGCAGCAGGCTGTACTTCGCCAGGCCGTAGCTGGTGGACGGCAGGCAGGGTTGCGCCTCGTTCAGCGCGCCGTTTTGCAGTCCGTATTCGGAACAGCTGCCGGTGACCGCCAGCCGCGGCAGTCCGCTGTTGATGAGCTTGGTGAGAAAATTATAATGTCGCGGCCATTCCCCGGTCATGTGGGCGGGGGACTGGACTTGGTTGACGCCGTGCCAGGCCAGGTGAATCACCAAGTCCGGCGCGCCGAGGCGCTCGTAAGTGTCATCGTCAGCGTCCGCCAAGTCGAGTTTGACCACGCCGGGCGTGACGCCGCGCGCCGCCAGCCATGACAGCGCGGGATGGGCGCTGTCGCGGCACATCACGGTCAGCTTGTGCGGCGTGGCGGCCAGTTCCCTGCAAAGATGTCGGCCGATGAAACCGGTGGCGCCGGTGAGGACGATTTTCATGCGGGGCCAAGTGTGGCAGAAGACGGCGCGGCGTCAAGTTTTGCACTCCCACGGCAGGTCATGCCCGGCATGTGCGGCGTGGCGGGCAGTTCTCTGAAAAGACGCCGGCCAATGAACCCCGGTGGCGCCGGTGAGGGCGGTTTTATGCTGCTCAAATCAGAACAACCAATTGCGACACCAAGCGCGGTGAAGTCTGCCGGGGCGAATCAACATTCAAGCCATTGGCATAATTGCCGCGAAAGGGGAATTAGAGGCGGCCATGCTTTATTCATTCGCTTTGACGCTTGCGGTCACTGCATGTCGATTGGCTCTAGCGCACCGGCTTTACTTGCAAATTCAAAATGGCAAATCGCGCGCCTTTCGGCGGACTGAGGCGCAGCGCGCGGATGACAGCCCCGCCGGACGGGATGTTGATCGGCAGCGCCACCCAGTCAGCGCCATCAAAGGTGCGCGGACAATACACGCTGACCGTCTCATAAAATCCCGCGCCGTAATCACAAGAAAATTCCATCGTGCCGGCAATATCATTCTGAAAGGTGACGACAATTTGCGCGCGCGACAGTGCCGGCGGCAGGCACAACGGCGCTCCCAGCCGCATGATTAAACTTGGCTCACGTGTTCCGCATTGCCAAATCATGCGACCATCGGCTTGTTTCCGTCTCTCGATATCGACTGCCTCAAATTGCATTTCCGCCGGACGCGGCGCCGACGGCGAATTCCAGTGAAAGAGAGACCAGCGCCGGCGTTCAAGTATTTCAAGATAACGTGTGTCGGTGTGAAACATGTTCGCGGCTTTGAATACATTCGCGGGGATATTTTTATAATCCATCGCCAGCAGTCGGTCATATTGCCGCAGACGGTGATGTTGCTTCAATTTTGTGATGCCAAGATTCTGCAATGCCAACAACGCAAGCAGGGCAAAGGCAACGCTGATGAAGGTCATTTTGCCCGGACGCCAAATCGTGATAGTTTTCACCAGCGGTAACGCTGCCAATGCCAGCGCAATGACCGCGAGTGACGCAAAAGTGGTGTAGCGTGACGCAAACGCCTGCCACATCCCAAAACCAGAACGGCCAGCGGTGATGAGCAGACAAAAACCGACGGCAAAAACAAATAAGCACAGGGGGAAAACATAAGCCGCCAGTTGTTTTTTGAAAAACAGCCAGCCGATGCCCGCCGTGCCCGCGCACAGCACCGTCAAACCGAGCGCTGTGCTCATCCAGTTTTCCCCGGCGCAAAACGGCGATGCCAGCGTGCTCAGGAAAAAGTTCACGATATTGCCGGGGGTGTTGCCAAACAACGGCGGATGATGCGCGGGTTTGACGTAACCGTGTAAATACAGCACAATCATGGCCGCCGCCACTGCCAGCACTGTCAATGGCGCGTGAAGCCGTATTTTCACCCCACCCCACCCCGGCAAAATCATCACGCAAAAAACCACCGGCAACGTCATCAGCCCATGTGCCGAGCACCATGCCGCCGCCACGCCGGACGTCACCGTCAGCGCCAGCATGAAATTTTGACCGCCGGCGCAATACCGGTGAAACCAATAAAATGACAGTGCGGTAAAAAACACCAGCAGGTACCACGCCAGTTGAAAACCCCACAAAATGTTTTCAACCTGGACGACATTAAACACGCAAAAGCCAACGCCGACCCCAAGCGTCAGACGCCAGGCCTGATCGGAACCTCCGCTGATCGTGACGTCCGCCGCCCTCCGCAGCCAGATCAAATAAACCAGGTATGTCGCGGTCGCAACCAGCCATGACGCGAACATCAACGCCCGAATGTTGAGATGTGTCAACCAGCCAATGAGCATGAAAACCAACCGTGGCAGAAAAATGCGGTGTTCGTTGTGCTGGGCCGCCAAGTCGCTGACAGTCAGCCCGCCTCCGGCGGCTTTCTCCATTAGGAAAATGATTTCGCGGTCGTCTCCATTCGGCGTGTCCACTCCCCAACAAATGACCATTGCCAGTCCAAACAACACCGGCGCCAGCAGCAATGGATAATTGAACGATGGAAAAAATTCCGCCCGTGACACGCGATTTTTCATAAAAATTTCCCTCCACGACACCCCGTCTCATTGTCAGCGCCAGCCGCGGCGTCGTAAATTTCCTCCAGCGTTTTCTCCAGTGTGTAAGACTGCCGCCAGCGGGGGTAATCTTTTTCAAACTTCGACGTGTCGCTAATCCACCAAATGTGATCGCCAGCGCGAGCTTGGTCGCTGTATGCATAATTCAATTTTCTGCCGCTAACGCTCTCGCTCAGCGCGATGGCTTCCAGCACCGAACAATTCGAGCGCCTCCCGCCGCCGATGTTGTACACCGCCGCTGACCGTGGCATTTTGCTATATTCTTCAAACGCGGCGACCAAATCGCTCGAGTGAATGTTGTCACGCACTTGTTTGCCTTGGTAACCAAAAATCGTGTACGGCTTGCCGCTGACAGTGCACTTCACCAAATACGACAAAAAACCATGCAATTCCGCTCCGCTGTGGGCGGGGCCAGTCAAACAGCCGGCGCGAAAACACACCGTCGGCATATTGAAATAGCGCCCGTACTCCTGCACCATCACATCGGCGGCGACCTTCGACGCGCCGAAAACGCTGTGCTTGGACTGGTCGATTGAAAAACTTTCGGGAATGCCGTTTTGATACCGATGATCAGCGGCGATTTCCCAGCGCGTCGCCTTTTCGATGAGAGGCAACATGTTTGGCAAATCGCCATACACCTTGTTGGTCGAGGTGAAAATAAACGGCGACTCGGGGCAAAATTGTCGCGAGCATTCAAGCAAGTTCAAGGTGCCGCCGGCGTTCACATCGAAATCAGTAAACGGCTCGCGCGCCGCCCAGTCGTGCGATGGTTGCGCGGCGGTGTGAATGACAGCGCCGCCGTCAGCGGCAACCTGTTGAAACATTTCGCGCAACGCCGCGCGGTCGCGAATGTCAACCGCCCAGTGCCTGAACCTCGGCAGGTTGTTTTTCAATTTTTGCAAATTGTCGCCGGTGGATGCCTCCGCGCCGAAAAAATAGGCGCGCATATTGTTGTCAATGCCATGAATGTTCCAGCCGAGCCTGGCGAAATATTTGCAACTCTCGCTGCCAATCAGTCCGCCCGCGCCGCTGACGATGAGGTGTTTGGTTTTCATAAGAAGAATTTGTCCTCAAGCCTGGCGGCATGCCGGGCTATCCATTGGTGAGTGTCAGCGAGGATTTGTTCCGCGCCGCGCCTGGGCCGCCAGTTGGTCTTGGCAAACAAGCGGGCGCTGTCGGTCACGTACCATGGGATGTCCATGGGCCGCGGCGTGTTGTCCACGCTGATGCTCACCTCGTGACCGGTGATTTTTTGGCATAACGCCGTCGCCTCCAGCAGCGACATGCTGCGCGCCGCGCCGCCGCCGACTTGGTAAGGTGCGGCATCCCAGCGGTCACCGTCAGCGGCCTGCTCGAACACCAGTTCCGCGAGGTCGCGCGCGTCGAGCAAGTCGCGCACTTGATAGCCCGCGTAGCCGATGTATTTCAACGCCCGCTGATAGTGGTGCGCCGCCAGCCAGTAGGTGAAAATCCCCTGGTCGGCCCTGCCCATCTGCCACGGGCCGGCGAGCACGCCGCAACGGTCAATCACCGCGCGCACGCCGTAAGCGTCGGCGTATTCCTCAATGAATTGCTCCGCCGCGAGCTTGGTTGTGCCGTAGAGCGAGCGCGGCGCTGACGTTGAAAATTTTTCCGTGATGCCGCGCGCCCTGTTTGGTGAGTGGCAGCGCCGTCAGCGCGGGCACGCCATAGACGCGGCTGGTGGAGAGGAAAATCATCCGCGCGGCATGGGCGCGGCAGTATTCGAGACAGTTGAGAGCGCCGTGCAAATTTGTTTCAATCAAATAATCCGGCGACCCGCCGTAGCCCGCCAACACCGACGGCTCGGCGGAACACTCCACCAGCACATCCGCTGACAGTGAGGCCGGAAAATCCCTCCTGACGCGCACGTCCCCGCGCAACACCTCCACGCCGTGCTCGCGCAGCCGCTCCGCGTTCAACTCGCTGCCGCGCCGGTGAAAATTATCCAGCGCCACGATGCGCGCCTTGGGCCGCTGTTGTTTGAAATGCAGCGCGATGGTCGAGCCCACGAAGCCACAGCCACCGGTGATGAGGATGTTGCCGGGGTTCATGGTCAGTGTTCGCGTTTCCGTTTGTAATCGCCGCGGGAAAAATATTTTTCCAGCCACACGTAGAGAACGATGAACAAATAGCGGCTGCCCATTTCCTTGATTTTCAATTTCGACTCGCCGCTCTTGCGGTTTTGCCAGTTGATGGGCGCCATTGTCCACGAATAACCGCGCACGATGGCCTTCAGCGGCAGTTCGACGGTGATGTTGAAGTGCGGCGACAAAATGGGTTTCACGCCGTCAATGACCTCGCGGCGGTAGGCCTTGAAAGCGTTGGTCGTGTCATTGAGCTTCAACGTGAACAAAAGCTGGATGAACAAATTTGCCAGCCGGTTGATTTTCAACTTCAGCCAGGGATAATCCACCACGAGTCCGCCCTTCATGAAACGGCTGCCAAACACGCAGTCGAACCCCTCGTTCAACTTTTGCCAATATGCCACCGCGTCGTTTGGCGAGTCACTTTCGTCCGCCATCATGATGGTGACCGCGTCGCCGGCGGTGTGTTTCAGGCCGAACACGATGGCGCGCCCGAAGCCGTGCGGGCCGGGATTCCGCACCGGGTTAAGCGCGGGAATTTCCGCGCGCAACTTCGTTAAAATCTCCCATGTCGCGTCGTTGCTGCCGTCGTCCACGACGACAATTTGGTGCGGAATCCGCTCTGCTGTCAGCCGGATTGATAACTTTCGCACTGTTTCTGCCACGCATTCCTCCTCATCTCGCGCGGGAATGATGATGGAATACAAACGCAATGCCGATTTTGCGCCGGCGACCGTACAGTCACTGTCAGCGGACACGGCGTGCCTCCGCTGAAAATCTAAATTTTGGGATTAAAATTCCGGAAAAAATGCTATAATAATTTAAATATCGGAATATCGGAATATCGGAATATAACTTCATCGACAGTTTAGTCTAAAAAAGAAATTTGTTTTTGTCAAATTATTTTTTTCAAGGAATGCGGTTGTTATGCGAAGAAATTAAAAATTTTTGACGCGCCGTCGCGTCAGCCAGTGCTTAAAGCCCATGTGACTCCTTGCGCCTGAGCGTCAGCGGTGTAGGCGGAGATTTGGCGGCGGGTGAGGTCACCGGCATGGTCAGCGGCGCGGTACCAGGTGATGGTTTGTTCAACCGCGACGGGAAAATTCCACACCGGCTGCCAGCGCAGGAGATGACGGGCTTTGTCCGTGGCGAGGTTGAGCAAGCCGGCTTCGTGCGGCGCGGCGGGGTCGCTTTGGTCACGCCATTCGCCGGGCCAGTGTTTGAGAATTTCCCGCGCCAGTTCGCCGACGCTGCGGTTGGATTCCGGCGCTGGGCCGAAGTTGAACGCGGTGGCAAGTTGCGCCGCGTTGCCCGCTGACAGTGAGGCGGCAAGCCACAGGTAGCCGCTGAGCGGCTCCAGGACGTGCTGCCACGGGCGCGTGGAGTTTTTGTTGCGGACAATAATCGGTTGACCGTCAGCGAGGGCGCGAATGCAGTCGGGGACGATGCGCTCCGCCGCCCAGTCGCCGCCGCCGATGACGTTGCCGGCGCGGGCGGAGGCGAGGCGCGCGGGCGAGTCCGGCGCGGAAAAATACGAGCGGCGGTAGGCGCTGATAATCAACTCGGCGGCGCCTTTGGAGGAACTGTACGGGTCGTGCCCGCCCATTGGATCGGTCTCGCGGTAGGCGTGGTGCCATTCTTGGTTTTCGTAACATTTGTCCGTGGTGACGCTGACGATGACGCAGGGACGCTGACGGTCAGTGGCGAGGCGCGCGGCCTCAAGCACGTGCGCGGTGCCCGTGACGTTGGTGGCGTAAGTTTCCAGCGGTTCGCGGTAGGACCGGCGCACGAGCGGTTGCGCGGCGAGGTGAAAAATAAACGCGGGCTGAACGTCAGCGACCACGCCGCTGACGGTCGCCAAGTCGCGGATGTCGCCAAGGTGGTGACGGTCAGCGAGCCGCGCGGCGAGGTTGAGTTGGCCGAACAGCGCGGGCGTGGTGGGCGGCGGCAGCGCGAGGCCGTGAACGTCAGCGCCCAGTGCCAGCAGCCATTCGGCGAGCCAGGCGCCTTTGAAACCGGTGTGGCCGGTGACGAGCACCCGCTGACCGTGAAACGCGCCGCCGAAAGTTTGGGTCAACTCGCCGCGCATGATTACCAAACTTTCCACGGGGCCTTGTGGCCGGCCCATAATTGGTTGAGATATTGCATTTCCTGATATGTGTCCATTGGCTGCCAAAATCCCTCGTGTTTGTACGCGTTGAGCTGACCGTCACGCACCAGGCGGTCCATCGGCTGGCGTTCCAACATTACGGCGGGGTCGTCCGGCAGGTAGTCAAACAGCCGGTGGTCGCAGACCATGTAGCCGCCGTTGACATAAGCGTCCTCGAACTGGGGTTTTTCGTTGAATTGGTGAATATTGCCGTCCTCGCTGACGCTGATGATGCCGAAGCGTCCGGCGGGATGGACGGCGCTGATGGTGCAGACTTTGCCTGCGGCGTGGTGGGCGCTGATGCTGGCGTTGATGTCAATGGCGGCGAGGCCGTCGCCGTAAGTGAGCAGGAACGGCTCGCCCGCCGGGATGTGGCGTTGGATTTGTTTGACGCGGAAGGCGGTCATGGATTCCTCGCCCGTTTCCGCGAGTGTGACTTGCCAGTCCAATTCGTCGTGCAAATCATGAAACCGCACGGCGGGCCTGGAGCCGAGCATCAGCGTCGTGTCGGATGTGTTCCACATGTAATTGCGGAAAAATTCCTTGATCATGGCGCCCTTGTAGCCCAGGCAAAGAATAAATTCTTTATGTCCGTAATGGGCGTAAATTTTCATGATGTGCCACAAAATCGGACATCCGCCGATGGGCACCATGGGTTTCGGGCGATATTCCGTTTCCTCGCGCAAGCGCGTGCCTTTGCCGCCGCAGAGAATGACAACTTTCATGATTCCCCATCATCCAAGCATGTTGCCCGCAACATGAGAAGCCAAATTTTCCCGGCAGCCGGGCGGGCGCGCTGCTCAAGACCTCCGTGGCGCGGCAAATCGAGCCGCTGAGGGTCAGGTGTTGCGATGACTTGGAATTGTGGCGCGAGATTTTACCGCATGGCAATTTGGTGGTCACCGACGAGCCTCTGTTTAATTTCAGGCTGGTGAACACTCCCGAAACCGCCAGGGCTGGCTGGCGGCAGGCCCGCCTCAATCTCCGCCACTCCACACCGTCTCGGTCCATTGCGTAGGAATATCGGTCAGCGTCCAGGCAAAATCACCGCCCTTATTCTCGCCGCGATGCGTCGCCCTCCATCCATCCGGGGCCGACTTTCCTCGCCCTTTGTGCCGTTGCCGCATGCGCGCAACACCTCTCTCCGACTCGTTTGACCCATACTTTTTCACATCCTTCCATTTGCTTGCGAGGCAACGCGGCTCTTTGAGAGCATTTATAAAATTCCCTGTGTGCTTCGCGCCCGTTTGCGGCTAGATTGCTCGCATGAATCACCGCATTGAACATGACACGCTGGGCGAGGTGCGCGTGCCCGCCGACGCTTATTACGGCGCGCAGACGCAGCGCAGTATTGACAATTTTAACATCGCCCGCGATATCAACAAAATGCCGCGCGAAATCATCCGCGCGTTCGCCATTTTGAAAAAAGCCGCCGCCCTCACCAACCGCGACCTCGGTGTGTTGTCCGAAGAAAAAACCAAGGTCATCGTCAGCGTGTGCGACGAAATCCTTGGCGGCCGGCTTGACGAAAGCTTCCCGCTGGTGGTGTGGCAGACGGGCAGCGGGACGCAAAGCAACATGAATGTCAACGAAGTCATTGCCTGTCGCGGGCACGTTTTGCGCGGCGGCAAGCTCGCTGACCGTGACAAGTTTTTGCACCCCAACGACGACGTCAACAAATCGCAGTCGTCCAACGACACGTTCCCGACCGCGATGCACATCGCCGCCCATAAGATTCTGGTTGAAACGACCCTCCCGGGCGTCGAGCGGTTGCGCGACACGCTGACGGTCAAGTCGCGGCAATACATGAGCGTCGTCAAAATCGGCCGCACCCATTTCATGGACGCCACGCCGCTGACGGTCGGGCAGGAATTCAGCGGTTACGCCGCGCAACTCACGCACGGTTTGCGCGCGATAAAAAATTCACTCGCCCGCCTGTCCGAACTCGCGTTGGGCGGCACCGCCGTTGGCACCGGCATCAACGCGCCGCCCGGCTACGCTGAGGCTGTTGCCGCGAAAATCGCCGTGCTCACCGGTCTGCCGTTTGTCAGCGCCGCGAACAAATTCGAGGCCCTCGCCGCGCACGATGCCATCGTTGAGGCGCACGGCGCGTTGAAAACCGTCGCCGTCAGCCTGATGAAAATTGCCAACGACGTGCGGATGCTCGCCTCCGGTCCGCGCGCCGGAATCGGCGAGTTGCGCATCCCCGACAACGAACCCGGCTCGTCCATCATGCCCGGAAAAGTCAATCCCACGCAATGCGAGGCGCTGACGATGATCGCCGCGCAAGTCCTCGGCAACGACGTCGCCGTCAACGTCAGCGGCGCGAGCGGACACTTTGAACTGAATGTGTTCAAACCGGTGATGATTTACAATTTCCTGCACAGCGCCCGGCTGATCGGCGAGGGCTGTGCCAGTTTCAATGACAAATGTGCCATCGGCCTTGAACCCATCACCGCCAATATTCAACGGCACGTTGACAACTCGCTGATGCTGGTTACCGCGCTCAATTCCAAAATCGGATATTACAAAGCCGCTGAAATTGCGCAAAAAGCGCACCAGGATGGCTCCACGCTGAAGGAGACGGCGGTGAAACTCGGCTATGTCACGCCCGAACAATTCGACGAGTGGGTAAAACCGGGAAATATGGTCGGGAAGCTGGAGTGAAGTCATGGTCAGCGGCTTCAATATAGCCACAACTTTTCATCTTTATCCACCTCTATTGGTGGTGGTTTTGGTCGGCGGGGACGAGACGCTGATGATGAGGTGGGCCGGGCGATTTTTAGCATCATCGTCAGGGGGTGGATGTAGGGATTGTCGGGATTGAAACGGTACACGCGGGTCTTGCCAACTGTCCGCGATGCCAGTAATCCCGCCTGTTCAAATCGAGCCAGTTGTTTTTGCACCGCTGACAATGTCAAATTGGCCTCCCGCGCCACGCCGGAGGCGTAAATTTCACCATGTTGGCGCAGACTCAGCATCAGCGTCACAACCAGTTTGCTATTAAAAATCGTTGCCAGCATATCCATCTTTATTAGAGGTTATATTGACTGATTAAAAGGTGGGCGCAAGATTATTTTAATGCGCGCGGAATTAGATTAGGCGTTGGTTTTTTGCCGGCGCTGAATGTCACCGTTTTACGGCAGCGTCCAATAAATAATGCGCCCGCAATTGTCGCAATGCACAATTTTACCGCCGGACTTGGCGGCGCCGACGGTGGCTTGCGTCAGTTTCATGTGGCAGCCGTTGCACGTGGTGCCGTGGACGACGGGCACGATGGCGAGGTCGCCCTTGCTTTGCAGGATGCGGCGGTAGGCGGACAACTCGGCGGGCGGGATTTGTGTTTGCAATTCCGCGATTTCCACCGTCAGCGTCTTCACTTGCTCCTCCAGCACGGTTTTTTTCTTTTTCCATTCCTCCCGTTGATTGGCGGCGACGCGCTCGTATTCCCTGACCTTCAGCGACTCTGCCTGCGCCGATTTTTGCGCCTCGTCGTACTGGTCCATCAAAATCAACTCCCGTTCCTCCAGCGCGTCAATATCCTTCCGCGCCCGCTCAATTTCATGCCCCATCGCCTGATATTCGTCATTTTTCTTGGTCTGCGCCTGGTGGGTTTGAAATTTGCGAATGGCCTCCTCTTTCGTTCCAACTTGCAATTCCAGTTGCTTCCGTTCGCTTTCAATGTGGCGCGCCTGCTGTTTCAAGCGCTCAAACTCCGTGCTCTGCGCCGCCAGCCGCGCGGCGATTTGTTTTTCCTCGACGGGAAGGTGATTGAGTTCCGTTTGCGCGCGCCGCAACCGCACGTCGCGTTCCTGCAAGATGAGCAATCGCTCCAGTGAAGCTAACATGCCGGCAGATTAGCAAGCGCGCGCCGCCCGCGCTAGGAATTTTTGCCGCTGAGGATGAGTTTCTCCGTGTACTTGGCGAGCATGTCGAACTCAATGTTCAGCCGGTCGCCGACTTTGCGGTCGCGCAATGCCGTGACCGCCAGCGTGTGCGGGATGATCCACACGTTGAAGCGGTTGCCGCTGACGGCGCCGACGGTCAGGCTGATGCCGTCAATGGCGACGCAGCCTTTGGGCACAAGATATTTTTCCAATCCGTCCGGCGCCGCCATCTCCAGCTCATAATCAGCGCCGACTTGCCCCCACTTGGTGATCACCGCTGTGCAATCCACGTGCCCCGTGACAAAATGCCCGCCGATGCGGTCGCCCACGCGCAGCGAGCGTTCGATATTGACGAGCGCCCCCACGCGTAGCGCGCCAAGGTTCGTCGCGCGCAGCGTTTCCTCCAGCAAATCAAAATGCAAGTCGCTGCCGTTGAGGTCCGTCACCGTCAGGCAGCAGCCGTTGTTGGCCACGCTGTCGCCGGGCCGTAACCCCGCCGCCGTCCGTGCCACGCTGACCGTGAGGCGCGTCACCGCCCCCGCGCCGCGCCGGATGTTTTTCAAAACTCCCGTCTCCTCGACAATGCCGCTGAACATGATGAAAATTTTACCCGCTGACAGTGGAAGCGCAATGGTTTAGTGTGTCGCGGCCAAAATGGTTTGCGCCCGTTGCAGCGCGTTGTCCATGTCGCCGCACAAATTTTCCAGGCCGAGTTTTTTCAGGAACCCGTGCTTGAACATCATCCTCGTCGGATGCGGTTGCGCGTTGCACAAAACCAAGTGAATCCCCTGCGCGCGCAACGTATTGTAAGTGTCCTCCAGCAACACCAGCCCCTCGAAATCCAGCGCCAGCATCCGCTCCACGCGCAGGATGACCACGCGCGTTCGCGGGCGCTGCTTGATGGCGCGTTCCAGTTGCGAGGTGAAATCGTCGCTGACCGCGTAGAACAAAATCCCCTCGAAGCGGAATTGCAAAATCTCCGGCGCCATCGTCAGCGGCGCGTCATCGGGCCTCTCCGCTGCCAGTGACGAACCCGCGCTGATGGGGCGCATGATGGTGATTTCCTTCAACCTCAGTATCAGCGTCACCGCCGCCACCGCCAGCCCGAAGCCGACGCCCACGTTCAAATCAACGCACACTGTCAGCAGAAACGTCACCACCGCGATGAGCAACTCCGAGTGTGTCACCTTCCGCAACGCGTTAAAATGATGCCCTTCGAACATTTTGAAGGCCACGTGCAGCAAAATCGCCGCCAGCACGCACATCGGAATGTACGCCACCCATTCCGACGCGACCAGCATCACGACAAGCAAACACACCGCGTGCACGATGCCGCTGACCGGCGTCCGCCCGCCGCTCTGCACGTTGGTCGAACTCCGCGCAATCGCCCCCGTGGCGGGCAGCCCGCCGAACCACGGCACCACGCAGTTGGCCAGACCTTGCGCCACCAATTCCTGGTCGGAATTATGCCGGTCCTTAATCATCTTGTCCGTCGCCATCGCGCTGAGGATGGACTCCACCGCGCCGAGGAACGCGATAATCATCGCCGAGGGAATCGCCTCGCGCACCAACTCCCATGAAATATCCCATTTCACCAGCCTGGGCAGGCCGCTGGGGATGGCGTCGATAAACGCGCCGCCGGAAATTTTGCCGAACGTCGAGCCGATGGTCGCCAACCCACTGTCAGCGGGCGTCTGCGTCCAGCCCGACAAATTGGCAACCAGCGTCGCCGCCACCAGCACCGTCACACGCGGGCGCCAGCGGTCCGGCACCAAAAAAATCCCCGCCAGACATGCCACGGAAAACACCGCCGTCAGCGGCGAGAGATGATGAATGTTCGCCGCCAGCGCTTTTATTTTCTCCAGCGTCTCCGGCGGCAGGCCGCCGCTGATGTTCAGCCCCAGCATCGGCTGGATTTGCTGGATGCCGATAATCACCGCGATGCCCGACGTGAAGCCCACCACCACCGGCAGCGGAATATAGCGGCTGAACGCCCCCGCCTTCAGCGCGCCCATGACGATGAGCAGCACCCCCGCCATCAGCGTGGCCATCCACAGGCAAGTCATCCCGTGCGCGTACACAATGCCCGCGACGATGGGAATGAACGCCCCCGTCGGCCCTCCGATTTGCACACGACTTCCGCCGAACGCGCTGATGATGAAGCCCGCCAAAATCGCCGTCGTCAGCCCAATCGTCGCCGGGCTGACTGGGCTGGCCGTGCCGTTCGGAACACTGGCGATGCCAAACCCAATCGCCAGCGGAATCGCCATCAAGCCAACCATGATTCCGCTGAAAACATCCGTGCGAAGCTGCGCGCGGGAATAACCTTCCGCCAGCACGTCCATCAATTTGGGACGAAAGAACAAGCGCCGTTTCATAGATATGAAAGGCCCAACAATAGGCGCTCATCCGCAAAATGCAATTTTTGAAAAATTAATTTTTTTCACCCCACGATTTCAACGCGCCTTGAATGCGGCTTTCGGAGTCGATGAGGAACGTGGCGCTGACGATGATGCGGTCACCGTCAGCGAGTCCGCCCAGCACCTCGTAGTTCTCGCCGAGCTTTTCACCCAGCTCGACGAAACGCGGCTCCAGTTTGCCATCTCCGCGGTCGAGGAAGACGACGAAGCGGTTGCCGGTGGGGATGACGGCGCTGAACGGGACGATGAGTTTTTCGCCGAGCGGGATGTCGGCGCTGACGTTGGCGTACATGCCGGGGCGGATTCTCAGATCGTGGTTGGCGAGGATGAAACGAACTTTGAGGCGGCGTGTCTCGGCGTTGAATTGCGGATAAATGAACGCGACTTTGGCCGTCACCGTCAGCGCGGCGAGCGAGGGGAAACTGAGTTGGAATTCCTCGCCGACGGTGACGAACGGCGCCTGGTCTTCGGGAAACTCCGCCTCGACCCAAATCGGCGACAGTCGCGCGAGGCGGAAGAGTTGCTGGCCGCGCTCGAATTTCATCCCCTCCACCGCCGGTTTTGCGACCACGATGCCGTCCATCGGCGCTTGCAACTCGAACAGCCCGCTCAACCCCCGCCCCTGTCCGGCGCGCAATGTCAGCGAGGTGTCCCGCAGTGTCAGCGCGAGGTCTTCCAGTTTTTTCAACTGTTCGCCGGACAAATCCCACACCCGCATCCGCGCGCGGAGGCGCTCGAATTCTTGCTGGAGCAGCACGGGGTTTTCATTCGCCATGAACTGCCGCGTGCGTTTCCAGTTGCGGAAGGCGGTCATGTATTCCTGCTGCGCCTCAATCCAGCCTTCGCTGAGGATGAGCGCGAGCGGCTCGCCGCGCCGCACGGCCTGGCCGGTGGTGGTGGCGAGGAGTTTTTCGATGTAACCGTCCGCCGACTTGATATTCACGTCGCGCAACGTGGCTTCGTCAATGACCACGATGCCCGGCGCGCGCAGCTGGCGCCGTGATTTTTCTTTCCGCGCGACGCCCGTCCGCGCGCCAATCGCCTGCTGACGTTCCGGCGGGATTTGAAACGCGGCGGACTCACGGTCAGCGGCGTGGTGGTGAGCGTCAGCGGCGGTGGTTGTGACCGCGCTGTCAGCGGCGTGTTTTTTCACCGCCACCAACGGCATGCCGCAAATGGGGCAGTTCCCCGCCTTTTTTTCACGCACGCTGGGGTGCATGGGGCAGGTGTAATAATCAACGTCAGCGTCGTGGCGCGCCGTTTCTCCGCAAGCCGCCAGCGCCAGAAACGCCGGCAGCGCCAGCCATTTGGTCAATTGTGTCATGCCAGATAAAACGGCGCGACTTGGCGAATCCCTCAAAATTTTTGAGGGATTGCGCGGGGAAATGTGTTAAATAATCACTATGCACGCTGACCATGACGAGTTGGATTTATTGCTCAGGGAGTTGTCTGTTGATGGCGCGCCGCCGCTGACGGCGGGGTTTGAGCGCGCGGTTTGGCGGGAAATTCGACGGCGGCGGGAAGGCGCTGAGAGTCTGTCGTTTTGGCATGCGGCGGATTGGTTGTTGGGCGCGGTGTGGCGGCCGCGGCCGGTGTTTGCCGCGCTGGCGCTGGCGCTGACGGTGGGCGTGGCGGTTGGCTCGGGTGCTTTTGCCAAACCGTCGCATCGGGTGCGGCTGGATGCTTTTTTCATCCATGCGTCGGATTTGTCAATCTCAATCAACGGGCGCTGACCATGAAACGATTATTACCTTTGCTCGCGCTGCTGGCGCTGGTCGCCGCGGTTGCCCTGGCGAGTTGCTGGCTCACGCAGCGGTACCTTGGCGCGCCGCCGCCGGCCGCTGACAATGAGATTTTCGCCCGGCTGGATTTGACGCCCGAACAGGAGAAAAAAATCGACGCCATCCGCGGACAGTTCAGCGTCAGCCGCCGGAATTGCGCGGCGTTGATGCGGCAACGCAACCGCGAACTGGCGGATGTCATCCTCAGCGACGGAGCCGATTCGCCGCGGGTGCGGGCGGCGGTGGAAAAAATTCACGAGGCGATGGGCGACATGCAGAAGGCGACGCTCCATTCCGTTTTCGCCGCCCGGGGCGCGCTTTCGCCCGAACAATACGAGCGGTTGCTGCGGCTCGTCGCCGAGCAACTTTCCGCCGAACACCCCTGTTGCCGCTGACCGTCATGTCCGCCGACCCTGATTTGCCGTTGGTGAGAAAGTTGCAAGCCGGTGACGACGCGGCGCTGGACGCGCTCATGGCGCGGCATCGGGAGCGGATTTACCGGTTTGTTTGGCGCTACATTCCGCACGAGCACGACGCATTGGAGTTGGCGCAGGAGACGTTTATCCGCGCGTATTTCAATATCGGCGGATTCAATCCGCGCGCGTTGTTTTCGACCTGGCTGTTTGCAATTGCGCTGAATCTGTGCCGTGACCACGCGCGGAGCAAGGCTTATAAATTATCCCGCGCCGCTGACGGTGAGGCGGTGCTCAACGCGCAGCCATCCGGCGGGGCGACGCCGGCGGAAATTGTGCAACGGCGGGAAAAGTTGAGGGCGCTGACGGTGGCGATTGACACGCTGCCGCCGGAGTTGAAGGCGCCGTTCATTGTCAGCGTGCTGGAAGGCGCTTCTTACAAGGATTGCGCGGCTCGGCTCGGCCTGACGGAAAAGGCGGTGGAGATGAAAATTTACCGCGCCAGAAAATTTTTGGCGGAACGGCTGGCGGATCAAGCCTCACGCCGGATGTTTGTTTGAGCGCCAAATGAGCCAGAAACCCAGGCTCTGGAACAGAATGTTGGGAATCCAAATGATGAGGTCGGGGTAGGCGTTCGGTTTTTCCTTCAGCGACATGGCATAGATAATCATCAGATAATACAACACCATAATCGCCACGCTAATCACGAAACCGATGGAGGTCTCCGTGCGCCCCGTGGTGATGGCCAGCGGAATCGCCAGAAACATGAACGTGAAGCACGCCACGGAAAACGACACGCGCTTTTGCAACTCGGTGAACAGGGGCGTGAAATTGAACTTGCGCTCGCCGCTGGCGAAGATGTGGTTGACGATTTGCTCCGCGGTCATGACGCCGATGCTGATGCCGATGCGGTTGATGTCAAAGTCCTTGTTCAACTCGATGTTCAGCGGCAGCTGCCCGGCGCGCAAGCCCGAATTGATGCGGCTCAAGTCGGCGGGGTCGGCGGCGGCGCGGACTTGCTCGTAGGCGTTGAACAGCGTGATGGTCAGCTTCATGTTCTGCAAGTCCGCGTTCAAATCGCCCCGCTCGGCGCGAATGCTGCTCAGGGGTATCTTGGTCGCGGGGTTGGTTTTCCAAATGTACACGCCCTTGATGGTGTTGCCGACTTTCTCGTCGACGTAAATGGTGTAGCCGGAAAATTTGTCCACCGGTTCCTGCGCCTTTATGAGCAGCGTCGGGTTGCTGCGGCCGATTTCAAAAATCATTTCCTTGAACTTGGCCATGCACTTGGGCGCGATGATGGCGTTGTTGTAAAAACTGACGGCGCACATGAACAGGCTGAACAGCACCACCGGCGCGATGAGCGGCACCAAACCGATGCCCGCCGAGCGGATGATTAAAATCTCGCGATTGTGCGACATGCGCCCGAACACCAGCAGCGTCCCCACCAACAGGCCCCACGGAATGGTGATGGTCATCGCCTGCGGGCTGAGCAGCACAATCATTTTCAAGACCATCCAAAACGGAATGTCATTGTCAGCGACCACCTGCGCGATGCGTTTAAACGCGTCGCCGAACATAATCAGCGATGTCAGCACCGCGATGGCGGCGAACGACGCGCTGACAATCTCGCCCAGCAGGTAACGGTAAATAATTCTCACGCGTCGGCAATCCTAGGCTTTTCGCGGCAAAATAACATCCCAAATTCCGCCAACAGAAAACTCTTTGGGGCGTGAAATTTTACGCGCGGTGTTTTTGGCCGCGCGTTTATCCTTGCCCGAATGGTTAAAAATCCGCAGCATGGGCGGCATGACTCTGCTTGAACAAATCGACTCGCAAATCAAGGACGCCATGCGCGCCAGGGACATGGAGCGGCTCAACACATTGCGCGCGCTCAAGTCCGCGGCCAAATATCTCGCCATTGAGAAATACGGCGCTGACGGTCAGGCAAATGACGACGACGTTATCCAGGTCGCCCGCAGGGAAATCAAGAAACGCAACGAATCCATCGAGGTTTACGAAAAGAACGGACGTCCCGATGTCGCCGCCAGGGAGCGCGCCGAGAAAGCCGTGTTGGAAATTTTCCTGCCCGCCGCGCTCAGTGACGCCGAGCTTGAGGTCATTGTCAGCGACGCCATTCGCGAAACCGGCGCCACGGGCAAATCCCAACTGGGCTTGGTGATGAAAGCCGCGCTCGCCAAGGCCGCCGGGCGCGCCGACGGCAAACAAATCAGCGCCGTGGTTGGCAAGTTGTTGAGCTAAGCCGCCGACATGAGCATCCTGCCCGACCTCGCCCGATTGTGCCGCGCTGACCGTGAGCTTGCCGCCCCGCAGGTCTGGCAGGCCGCCGAGGAGTTGCTCGACGTGAGCGTCAGCGAGGCGGAAAAACTCGACTTCCTCCGCGCGTTGACGGACAAGGGCGAGACCGCGCGCGAGTTGCTGGCGTTCACCAACGCCTTTTTGCCCAAGGCGCTTGATCCCGGCATCAGCGGCACCTGGCGGGGAAAACCGCTGCTGGATTGCTGCGGCACAGGCGGCGGCGGGCTGAACGTGGTCAATATTTCCACGACGATGATGTTTGTGCTCGCCGCGGGTGGCGTGCCGGTGGTCAAGCACGGCAACGTTGGCGTCACCAAAATTTCCGGCAGCAGTGACGTTCTCGCCACCCTCGGCATTCCCACCACGCTGACACCGGAGCAAAACAAGCGGGTTTTCGAAGCCAGCAACCTTGGCTTTTTTCACGCGCCGTTTTACCATCCGACATTCAAAATCATCGCCCCGCTCCGCCGCGCGCTGGCGGCGGAGGGACGCCGCACCGTCTTCAACCAACTCGGCCCGCTCATCAATCCCGCCCGCCCCGACGCGCAGATGATCGGCTTGTTCAACAAAAATTACGTCAACCTGTTCGGCGAAGTGCTGGAATTGCTCGGTCGCAAGCACCACCTCGCCATTTACAGCGAGGCGGAGGACGGCACGCCGATTGGCGAGTACTCCATCCTCGGTCACAACTTTGTCCACACCTCGCTGAAATTCGACATTCCCGACCGCCCGCGCCGCGACCTCGGCAGTTACAAGAGCCTCATCATCAGCGGCAGGGAGGAGAGCGCGCGCCGCATCGTCGATTTGCTCGGCGGCGGCGAGACGGGTTTGTTCAAGGAAATTATGGTCGCCAACAGCGCGCTGGGTTTTGTCGTTACCGAGACCGCCAAGACCTGGGATGAGGGATTGTCCCTGGCGCGCGAAATCATCGACTCCGGCAAGGCGAAACAAAAACTCGAACAATGGCGCAACCTCTGCCAGACTGCGCGCTGACCATGAGCCACCAACCGCAAATCAGCCTGTACACCGGCGGCCTCGCCGAAACCAACGCCTATTTTCTCAAACTCGACGACGGCTGGCTCGCCATCGACGCGCCGGAGGGCGCCGCCGCCGCCGTCGCGGAAAACGGCCTCACCGTCAGCGCCCTCGTGCTTACGCACGGGCACTGGGATCATATTTGGGACGCCGCTGACATGGTCGAAAAATTTCACTGCCCCGTCTATTATCACCGCGACGACGAATTGCTCTGCACCAATCCGGACGTCATGCGCGACTTTGGCTTGCCGGCAAAATTAAAACCCGTTCACGCCGCCAGATTCCTCGCCCAGGACAACACGCTGGCCGTGGCGCCGTACACCTTCAAAATCCTGCACATCCCCGGTCATTGTCCCGGCAGCATTTGTTTGCATGAGGAACAACACGGCTTCATCTTCGGCGGCGATGTATTGTTCGCCGGCGGCGTCGGGCGCTGGGACTTGCCCGGCGGATCCGAGAGTCAGCTCATCAGCGGCATCAGGCAAAAACTTCTGCCGCTGCCGGGGCAAACCGTCGTTTATCCCGGCCACGGTCCCGACACCACCATCGGCGAAGAAAAGCGGCATAATCCATATCTCCGCTGACGATGAGATTTATTCCGGCTGGACAAAGACTGACGGCGACGCCATTTTAAATGTATGGTTATTCATCCGAAAATTCGCGGATTTATTTGCGTGACGGCGCATCCGCAAGGTTGCGCGGCGCGCGTGCGGGAACAAATTGATTGCGTAAAGTCGAAAGGCTCACTGTCAGCGGCGCCCGGGCGCGTGCTCGTCATCGGCGCGTCCACGGGCTACGGGCTGGCGTCGCGCATCACGGCGGCGTTCGGCGGCCGCGCGGCGACCATGGGCGTGTTTTTCGAGAAACCCGCTGACGGTGACAAACTCGGCACCGCCGGCTGGTACAACTCCGTCGCCTTTGAGCAAGCCGCTGACGCTCACGGTTTGTACGCGAAAAGTTTCAACGGCGACGCGTTTTCCGACACGTTGAAAGCCGCTGTCGTTCAGCAAATCAAACAGGACTGGGGACAAGTTGACCAAGTGATTTACAGCCTTGCGTCGCCGCGCCGCGCCAACCCGCGCACGGGCGAAATCTCGCGCTCATGCCTGCGCCCCATCGGCAGCGGGTACCAATCACGCACGCTGGACACGGACAAGGGACTGGTCACGGACATCAGCATCGGGCCGGCGAGCGAGCAGGAAATCGCCGACACGGTGAAAGTCATGGGCGGCGAGGACTGGCTCTGGTGGATGGACGCGCTCGCTGACGCTGACGCGCTGGCGCCCGGCGCGACGACACTGGCGTATTCGTACATCGGCCCTGCGCTGACGCACGCGGTGTACACCAACGGCACCATCGGCGCGGCGAAAAAAGATTTGGAGCGG
>JAITHY010000018.1 GCA_031279715.1 Verrucomicrobiales bacterium
TCGCCTCCGCCTACTACGGCCCCTTCCGCGACGCCGTCGGCAGTCACCGTCAGCGCGTCCGTTATCTCGACAAACGCACCTATCAACTCAACCCCGCCAACACCCGCGAAGCCGTCCGCGACGCCTTGCTCGACGAGGCCGAGGGCGCCGACTCGCTGATGGTGAAACCCGCCGGCTTGTATCTGGACATCCTCGCCAAGTTGCGTGAAAAAACCCCGCTGCCGCTGAGCGCCTACCAAGTCTCCGGCGAATACGCTCAAATCCACGCCGCCGCTGACCGTGGCTGGCTCGACCTCACCGCCGCCCGTGACGAATCCCTGCTCGCCATCAAGCGCGCCGGCGCGGATTTCATCCTCACCTACTTCGCAAAGTCGTATGCGGAAAATTATCACGCCAGCCGGTAAAGAGAAAGGCGCCTGGTTTCCCAGGCGCCCTTCATGGTCGGCGATAAGCCGGGTTCTGTGCCCCTCGCGGGGTGACGGTCATTTATCTTGCCTTGCGGCAGCCTCGCGGCTGCGGTTTACCCGGAAGCGCCTCACGGCTGGCGGGCCGCCATTGCTTCCTGTTCAACCTTGCACCATCCGGGGTTTGTCGTGCCGCGTCGGTTGCCCTTCGCGCGGTAGGCTCTTGCCCCACCGTTTCACCCTTGCCGTCCGCTGACGGCGGTTTGTTTTCTGTGACACTTTCCGTCACTGACCCTTCACGATCAGCGCCCGATTTTCACAATCGGCGGATTGCCCTGCGGTGCCCGGACTTTCCTCTCGCTCGCGCGAGCGACCATCTGCCGGAAATCATGCTACCAATCCGAAGGTAAAACGCAACCCAATCCCACCCTTTGCCGCTTGACGCCCCCGCACAGGGCCGCCAAAATTTTCCCATCATCCATGATGAAAAAACTTCTGCTTGTTCTCGGCGTGTTGTCACTGTCAGCGTGGGGGGACGCACGCGCCGTCGTGTTGCCCGGTATTGACACGTTGCGGGCGCGAAATTTCCCCGGCCTGGACGGAAAACGCGTCGCCTTGGTGACCAACCCTGCCAGTGTGGACGGGCGCGGCGTCCCCACGCTTGACATTTTGCGCGCTGCCAAACAGGTGAAACTCGTCGCGTTGTTTGGGCCGGAACACGGCGTGTCCGGCAACATCAAGGCGGGCGCCAACATCACGGACAGCATCGACGCGCACACGGGGCTGCCGGTCTACTCCCTCCACGGTGTGACGCGCAAGCCAACGCCGGAAATGTTGCGCGGCATCGACGTCATCGTCTACGACTTGCAAGACATCGGCGCGCGCAGCTACACATTCATCAGCACGCTGGGGCTGGTCATGCAAGCGGCGGCGGAGTCGGGCATCGAAGTTTACGTCCTTGACCGCCCCAACCCGCTTGGCGGCGCGCGCATCGAGGGCGGAAGCGTGCATCCCGATTACCACTCCTTCGTCAGCCAGTACGACATCCCCTACCTCTACGGCTTGACGCCCGCTGAGCTGGCGCTGTGGCTCAACGACCGCTGGCTCGCGCGCCCGTGCAAACTCAAAGTTTTCAAAATGAACGGGTGGACACGCCGCATGGTGTGGACGGACACAGGTTTGAAATGGCTGCCCACCTCGCCGAACATTCCCACACCGCAAGCCGCCGTCGGCTACGCGGCGACGGGTTTGCTGGGCGACATCGGCGTCTCCAACGGCGCGAATGTCACCCGCTACCCGTTCCAAGTCATCGCCGCCGAGAACCTCGACGCAACCAGTCTGACGCGACGCTTCAACGCCCTGGGCTTGCGCGGCGTGGCGGCGGACCCGTTCGCGTTTTACCCCGCCGCCGGAAAATACACCCATGTCCGCTATACCGGTGTCCGCCTCGGCATCAACCCGCGCACGCAAACGAATTTGCTGTCGCTCAACTTCCGCATCCTCGACCTCCTCCGCCAAGTGCAGCCGACCAAAAACTACTTTGCCCGCGCTGACACTGAGCATGTCAAAATGTTCGACAAAATCAACGGCGGCACCGCCAACCGCCAGGCATGGCTGGCCGGCAAGAGCGGCGAGGCGATCGCGCTGTCGTGGCGGGCGAGGGAACTTTCCTGGGAGCGGGAGCGGAGACCGTATCTGCTTTATCAATAAGGAACCGGCAGCACCTTGTTTCTGATTTGCGTTTGCTTGCGGCGCATGGCGTGGAAATCTTTTTCAGTGTGGTCGTCGTAACCGCAGAGGTGCAGGAGTCCGTGGATGATGTAGGTCAAAACTTCCGCTGACAGTGACAAACCCTCGACATGCCGCTGACGGTCAGCCACGGCGGGGCAGATGATGAGTTCACCGTCAGCGAAGGTGATGACATCAGTCGGCGTCGGGTCGTTGAGAAATTCGGCGTGAACACGAGCGCTCTCGGCCTCGCTGACCATGACCACGTTCACTTCGCGCAGGCGCGGCGGCAATTTTTTTTCCAGCGCGCTGACGGCGAGTTCAGTCTGCCGTTTCAGCCGGCGGAGGGGCAGTTTTCGCCGCTGACGGTTGCAAAGGCGCACCGCCGGATTTTTCCTTTTTGTTTTTGCTTGGGTATTCGGTGCGCGCATGAAGCATGTTTTTCAGGGTAAAGATGAAGCGGTTGGTGATGGCGGAGATTTCGTTGAAGGTGAGGCGGGATTCGTCGAGCTGCCCGTCCTGGATGCGCCCCTTGATGATTTCGCGCACCAGCCCCTCAATCCGCTGGGCGACGGGATTTTTCAATGAGCGCGAGGCGCTCTCGACAGCGTCAGCGAGGGAGACGATGGCGGCCTCCTTGCTTTGCGGGAGAGGGCCTGGATAGCGAAAGGAGTTGGGATCAACCGCGGGGATGTCCTCCTCGCGAAGTTTCATGATTTTAATTCCGGCGCGGGCGTCCTGCTGTTGTTGCAAGGCGCGTTTGTAAAAATAATAGACCAGCGAGGTGCCGTGATGTTCCTTGATGGTGTCGATGACGGGCTGGCGCAAGCCGTGTTTGATGGCGAGGTCGATGCCGTCCTTGACATGGTTGATGATAATCAGCGCGCTCATGGAGGGCGTGAGTTGGGCGTGAGGGTCCTGGCCGGCGACGAAGTTTTCGTTAAAGTATTGCGGTTTGTCGAGTTTGCCAATGTCGTGAAAGCAGGCGCAAACGCGGCATTGCGTGGAGTTCGCGCCGACAGCTTCAGCGGCGGACTCGGCGAGGTTGGCGACGTTGAGGCTGTGATGGTACGTGCCAGGCGCTTCCTCGGCGAGGCGCTTCAACAGCGGATGGTTCAGGTCGGAGAGTTCAAGCCATGAAATATCGGTGATGCGGTCAAAGAGCCATTCAAACACCGGCAAAATGGCCAGCACGAC
Source organism: Verrucomicrobiales bacterium (assembly GCA_031279715.1). Lineage (GTDB taxonomy): Bacteria > Verrucomicrobiota > Verrucomicrobiia > Methylacidiphilales > JAAUTS01 > JAIRPN01. Next base: position 3,330 of record JAITHY010000018.1, read on the forward strand.
GAAGGAGGTGATGACCCCCAGAGCGATGGCGAGAATGCCTTGCACGAGGAGAAACCGGGTTTTGTCGTGAAGGCTGCCGTCATCTCCCCAGTCAAGCAAGCCACCGAGCAGCAGCGCGCACGCCAAGCCGACGAGGCTGATTTTCACACCCGCCATGAGAATGTCCGAGCGGCGGCGGATGCGCTGGCTGAGTTGCGCGGCGGTTAAGCCGGTGAGCAAGCTGCTGAGGAACACCCCTGGCGCGGCGTCGATGAACAGCATCCCCGACACCGACAAAATGAACGCGGTGATAAACCCCGCTGATGGTGAACTGAGGATGGTGATGAGCATCGGCGCAAACGCGGACGGGAGCAGCAACATGGGGATTTGCTCGCCACTGATTTTGATGTCGTTGGTGTACAGGAAAATGTATTTGTTGATGAACAAATTGATAATCAGGCACAGCACCGTCAGCAACAACAGTTGGTTGCTCCTCCAGACATCCCTCGCCGCCAGCGGCAGCAGGAACAGGAACAGCGTCAGCAACAGAACCGACAACACGAACGTCTCATACCCCGCCGCCTCGCTCGCCCACAAGCCGATGCGCATCAAAATCACAAACAGCGCCGCCAGCAGCCCCCACCGCGCCACGCGGCTTTGCTCAAAAACATCGTGCCACGCGGTGTCCTTGTCCTGCCGGCGGGTTTTGCCGCTGGACAGTCCCTTGCGCTCAAGCGACTTGCGTTTCAGCCATTGCGAAATCATTTACTCCTCCTGCTTCTCACCGCGATGCCTCTTGTAGGCCGCGACGATTTTGCCGACCAATTCATGCCGGATGACATCATGCTCGCCAAACCGGTAAAAGGCAATCCCTTCCACACCCGCCAGCGCCGCCGCCGCCTCAACCAAGCCTGATTTACGATGCCGCGGCAGGTCGATTTGCGTCGGGTCTCCCGTCACCACGCAACGCGAGCCCGCGCCCAGCCGCGTCAGAAACATCAGCATCTGCTCGGCCGTCGTGTTTTGCGCCTCGTCCAAAATCACAAACGAATTCGTCAGTGTCCGCCCGCGCATGTACGCCAGCGGCGCGATTTCGATAATGCCCTTCTCCATATGCCACGCCACATCGTCAGCGCCAAGCAATTCATGCAACGCGTCATACAGCGGGCGCAAATACGGAAAAATTTTTTCATTCAAATCCCCCGGCAAAAACCCCAGCTCCTCGCCCGCCTCCACCGCCGGCCGTGTCAAAATAATACGGTGAATGTCAGTGTGCCGCAACGCCGCCACCGCCAGCGCCACGGCGAGAAACGTCTTCCCCGTCCCGGCCGGACCGATGCCGAAACACAAATCATGCCCGCGAATGGCCTCCAGATATTCCTTTTGCGCAAATGTCCTGGGGTGCAGCACCGCCCTCTGCCCCGGCAAGTCCACGCGCGACGCCCACAACTTCTCCAACTCCGCCCCCCGCCCCGCGGCGACAGCGCTGAGGGTGAGCAAAAACTCATGCGCCCGAATATTCACTCCAAGCCTAACCGCGCCCTGCAACCGCTCGAACAACTCCACCGTCAGCGCCACCGCATTCACCGCCCCTTCCACCCTCAACCATCCGTCCCGCGTCGTGACGCTGACTTTGAGCCGTTTCTCCACCGTTTCCAACAGCGTGGTGTTCCCGGCGTACAAGCCGGACAACACCCGCGCGTTTTCAAAATTAAGCACCTTGGAGTGGGACATGGCGTAATAAGCTATCGTCAATCCCGCTGATTGTCAGTTTGAAAAATTACGCTGACACTCCGCCGCTTTTCCCCTACGCTGACGGTCATGTTCAAAGCCGCTGATTATCTGGATTTCACGCAGACGGAACACGCGGCGCTGTTTGAGGGTGCCGAATATGTCTGGGACGCGCTGAAACAAATTTCCACGTACCTGAAATTCCGCCTGAAACCCGCCATCCTGGGCCGGCTGACCGGCAAACCATTTGTCAGCGACCAAGTATTTATCGGCGAGGGGACGGTCATTGATCCGGGCGCGTGCCTCCTCGGCCCCGCGTGGATTGGGAAAAACTGCCACATCCGCCATGGCGCTTACGTGCGGGAAAACGTCATCGTTGGCGACGATTGCGTGCTGGGGAACAGTTGCGAGTTCAAGAACAGCGTGTTGTTCAATGGCGCGCAGGTGCCGCATTTTTCCTATGTCGGCGATTCCATCCTCGGCCACCGCTCCCACCTCGGCGCGGGCGTGATTTTGTCAAACCTGCGGCTCGACCGGCGGGAAATCGTCATCTCACATGACGGTCAGCGGGTGGGCACAGGCTTGCGAAAATTCGGCGCCATCGTCGGCGACCAGGCGGAAGTCGGTTGCAACGCCGTCCTGAATCCCGGCAGCATTCTGGGCCGAAAATCGCTGGTGTTTCCGACGGTCTCCTGGCACGGCGTGCTGAAAGCGGGCGGGAAAGCCCTGAGAGTTCGTTAAAATTCTAAAATTGCCACCCGCTGATGTTCAGCTAGGCTGAATAACCCCTATGTTTTGGTTCGAGGTTTCATGGCAATTTTTGGTAATCGTTGCGCTGGTATTCGTCAACGGATTCTTCGTGTCGGCGGAGTTCGCCATTGTCAAAATCCGCGCCAGTGAATTGAAGCCTCTGCTCAAAAAGAGCAATGACCTGCGGGTGCGGCTGGCACTGAAGGCGGTGCAACACTTGGACGCCTGTCTGTCAGCGACGCAACTGGGCATCACGCTGGCCAGCCTCGGCCTCGGCTGGCTGGGTGAGGGGTATGTGGTCGGCTGGTTGCAACCACTGTTTCACCGGCTGGGAGTTTTAAACGAGGTGTCGCAACACTCCATCAGCGTGGCGCTGGGGTTCTCCCTCATCACATTCCTGCACATTATTTTTGGCGAGCTGGCGCCGAAGTCGCTGGCCATCCAGCGGCCGAAGAGCGTGTCGTTGTGGGTGTCGGGGCCGCTGCTGCTCTTCTATTACCTGTTCTTCCCGTTCATCTGCGCGCTGAACGGGACGGCCAATTTTTTCCTGCGCCATGCGGGGCTGGAGCCGGCCTCGGAAAGCAAGCAGGTGTTTTCGCCCGAAGAATTGGAATATGTGCTGAGTCACTCACGGCACACACACCCGGGCGACGCCCTGGTCAACAAAATCATGGTGCGCTCGCTGCGGTTGCGGGACACCAACGCGCAGCAAATCATGCTGCCACGCGACAAGGCGGTGGTGCTGTGGCTGGACCGCGACCTTGACGAGAACGTGAAAATCGCGCAAGCCAGCGGCCACAGCCGGTTCCCCGTGTGCGCGGAGTCGCTGGACAACGTGAAGGGCATGGTGCTGGTGAAAGAATGGCTGTGGCAAATACAGGCGATGGCGGCCAACGTGCCGTTTGAACCACTGCTACGGCCGGTGCTGACATTCACCCTGTTGACACCGTTGCACGCGATGGTCGAGTTGTTCCGAACCTCGCGCAGTCATCTCGCGGTGGTGCTGGACGAAAACGGCGGCATGGCGGGATTGGTCACGTTCGAGGATGTTCTGGAGGAAATTGTCGGCGAAATCCGCGATGAACTCGACATTGAAAAAGGCCCCATTTTCAAGCAATCGGAGACAACCATCATCGTGGACTCGGCGATGCAAATGCGCGAATTGCGCGCGGAGACGGGCTGGGATCTGGAGGTGTTGCCCAAGGAAACGGTGGAGCAGTGGACCATTCGGCAGACAGGCAGGCTGCTCCGGCGCGGCGAGTCGTTCATCCTCGGCGAGTTTGAAATCACGGCCTTGCAAACGCACGCAACGGGCCTGCGCCGTGTCTCCATTGTGCGATTGACGCCGGAACAATCCGCGGCGCTTGCCGAGCAACAGCGGCTCGCCGAGGAGGAAACAAAAGAGCGCGAATGACCCGTTTCTTACAGCTAAGTTTTCTACTGGCAACCTCACTGTCAGCGCAACCCGGCATGGACACGCAATACGAACTGGCGCTGACACTCCCCGGCCATGAAGCCGCCAAAAGCTTCCGCCAGGCCGCCGACCAGGGCCACGCTGACGCTCAATACCGCATGGCTGAGGAGGCCTGGCGCGCGGGCAAATTCAACGAAATGCTCGCCTGGCTAAAAAAGTCCGCCGACCAAGGCAATGTCAAAGCCCAAGCCAGCCTCGGCCTCGCCCTCTGGCAGGGCATCGGCGCCGCTGAGGATGACCGCGAAGCCGCCAAGTGGCTCATCACCGCCGCTGAAAATGACAGCGACAAAGCCCGCATCGCCCTGAATCTCTTCACCTACCAAAACCTCGCCGCCCTCCGCACCGCCGCCGCTGACGGTGATGTCCAAGCGCAAATCCAGTTCGGCTTCTGCCACCTCAACGGGCAAGGCGTCGCCAAAGACCCCGCCGAGGCGTTCAAATACTTCTCCCAAGCCGCTGACCGTGACGACCCCACGGCGCAATACCTCCTCGGCTACCGTTACCTGCACGGCGAAGGCATTGCCAAGGACACGACGGCGGCCCTCAACTGGTTCCGACTGTCAGCGGCGCAACATTGCGTGGGAGGAGAACTGGCGCTGGGCTTTTGTTACCTGAACGGTCTCGGCGTCGAGAAAAACGGGGCCTCCGCGCTGGAATGGTATCGCAAGGCGGCAGAGCAAAACAACGCCAACGCGCAAAACACCGTCGGCTATCTTTATCTCAACGGCATCGGCGTCGCCCGCGACGACGCGGCGGCGGCGCGCTGGTTTACGCGCGCGGCGCGGTGCGGCAACGCCGTCGCACAATCAAATCTGGCGATGTGCCTTTTCAACGGACGCGGCGTGCCGCGAGATGTCGCGCGGGCGGCGAGGCTTTATCGCGCCTCGGCGGAACAAGGCTACGCTGACGCTGAACGCATTCTGGCCTTGCTGCACGCCGTGGGGCAAGGCGTGGAACAAAATTTGCCGGAAGCGCTGAAATGGCTGCGGAAAGCCGCCGATCATGGCGATTCCCAAGCCCGCGAGCGCCTCGGCTTCTTCCACCTCAACGGCCAGGGTGTCGAGCGTGATCCCGCCGAGGCGGTGCGTTGGTTCAAACTCGCCGCCGCGCAGGATAATCCCGCCGCGATGGTCAGTCTCGCCATGTGCCACCTCAGCGGCGAGGGCGCTGACCGTGACCCCGCCGAGGCATTCAAGCTGCTCACCCGCGCCGCTGACCTTGGCTTTGCCGACGCGCAAAACAAACTCGGTTATTTTTACCTCAACGGAGTCGGCACCGCCGCCGACCCCGCCGTCGGCGCCAAGTGGTTCCTCCGCGCGGCCGAACAAGGCAACCCGCAGGCACAAGCCAACCTCGCCCTCTGCTATGAACGCGGTCTTGGCGTGAATAAAAACCTGCCCGCTGCCACCAAGTGGTACCGCTTGGCCGCTGATCAAAATTACCCCGAGGCGCAATACAAACTTGCCTTGCACTATTATAATGGCGCGGGCGTCACCCGGAACCTCGACGAAGCAATCAAGTGGGTCACCCGCGCTGTTCAAGGCGGCTATCCCGACGCTTCAAAAGCCTTGGAAATCATGCAGGCCGACAAGGCGGCGGGGCGGTAAGCCGCGCGGGTCACCCGACAAAACTCCCTGCTCAATAGCGATCTGTCATCACAAATAATCCTGATACACCGGATTGAAAACCTGCGACTGAATGTCAGCGGCCAGGTCATCCGGCCGCTGACGGTGTGCCAAGCCGTTGTGATACGCCTCCTCCGCCACGCTGACGGCGATTTGCAACGAAATGGCGCGGATGGAGCTGAGTTGTGGGTAAATGCGCCCCTGGGCGAGGTCATCGTCAGTGACTTGCGCCGCCAAGGTGCGCGCGGCGGCGAGGAACATGGAGTCCGTCACCGCTGATGCCTGGCACGCCAGCGCGCCAAGCCCGACGCCGGGGAAAATGTACACATTGTTGCCTTGTCCGGGGACATAAGTTGTGCCGTCATACTTCACCGGCGCAAATGGACTGCCGCTGGCGAAGACCGCCCTGCCCTTGGTGGAGGCGTACGCTTCCTCGGCGGTGCACTCGGCTTTGGAGGTTGGGTTGGACAGCGCGAAGATGATGGGGCGCTCGTTGTAAGCGGCCATCTTTTCCAAAATATCCGTGGTGAAGGTTTTTCCAACGCCGGCGACGCCAATAATGGCGGTGGGCTTGATTTGCTCCACCGCCTCGGCGAAGGTTTTGACAAATTTACCGTCCTGCGCAAACGCCGCCTTGTGTTCCGGCAATTGGTCGCCGCGCTCCCGCACGAGCAAACCCCTGGAGTCAACAAACCAGCAGCGCCGCCGCGCGTCAGCCTCAGCGACGCCCTCCGCCTTCAACGCGCTGACGAAATATTCGCCAATGCCCGTCCCCGCCTCGCCCGCTCCGAAGAACAGCAGCCGTTCTTCCCTCAGCGGACGCTTCGTCAGTCGCGCCGCTGACATCAAACCCGCCAATGCGACCGCGGCGGTGCCTTGAATATCGTCATTAAAACAGCAAGCTCGGTCCTGATAGCGGTGCAGCAACCTGAACGCATTGCTGTTGCCGAAGTCCTCGAACTGAATCAGCGCCTTGGGAAACACCTCGCCCATCGCCCGCATGAATTCCTCAATAAATTCATCGTAAGCGGCGCCGCGCGCGCGTTTTTGTTGCAAGCCGATATACAGCGGGTCGTTGAGCAACTTCTCATTGTCAGTGCCGACATCAAGGCAGATGGGCAAACAATAATACGGATGGATGCCCGCGCACGCCGTGTAAAGCGCCAGCTTGCCAATCGGAATCCCCATCCCCAGCGCGCCGAGATCGCCCAGACCAAGAATGCGCTCGCCGTCCGTGACTACGATGATACGCGCGTCATGATTCGGCCAATTCCGCAACACCTCCGCCACGCGCCCCTTGTCGCGGATGCCAATCCACAACCCGCGCGGCTGGCGGAAAATACTGCCGTACTCCAGACAAGCCTCCCCCACCGTCGGCGTGTAAATGATGGGCATCATCTCCTCGATATGGTCAAGCAGCAGCCGATAAAACAGTGTCTCATTGCGATTTTGCAGCGTGGTCAGGAAAATATACCGCTCCAGAGCCGAGTCTTTGCGATGAAACTGAATGAGTGAGCGCCGCTCCTGCTCTTGCATGGTGAACACGCGCGGCGGTAGCAAGCCGCGCAGCCGCAAATTATCCCGCTCATGCTCGCTGAACGCGGTGAGTTTGTTTAACAACGGATTATTTAACAAGGCGGCGCCGCCGGGCAAGTCGCGCCGCCCAAACGGATGCAAGGAATCAGGCTGGTTCATGTGGATAATATTGCCGATAAACCGGCAAAGCCAAGAAAAAAGCGCCGACATCGCAACAGACGCTTCCAAGCCAACAGGAACCATCTGTTGCAACCCAGGAGAAGCACCCCATGGAAAATTGTTTAACGCTTCGAGAACTGGAACCGCTTGCGCGCGCCGGGTTGGCCGGATTTTTTGCGCTCCTTCATGCGTGAGTCGCGCGTCAGCAGACCCTTCGCCTTCAGCGCCGGGCGCAACTCCTTGTCCACTTTCACCAGCGCGCGGGCAATCGCATGGCTGGCCGCTCCCGCCTGCCCTTGCAAACCGCCGCCCGCGGCGCGGATTTGAATGTCAAATTTTTTCACGCTGTCGGTGACCGTCAGCGGCAAGCGCAATTCAATGCGTTGCTCAGGCGTCACAAAATATTCGTCGGCAGGTTTGTTGTTCACGGTCAGCGTGCCCTTGCCGGCCTTGAGGTTGATGCGGGCGACTGCGGTTTTGCGGCGTCCAGTGGCGTTGAAGATGGTGGTTTCTGCCATAAATTAGTCTCCTTTGTCAATGTCAGCGGGTGATTTTAATCGCCTTGGGTTCCTGTGCCGCGTGCGGATGCTCGGCCCCGGCGTACACGTGCAATTTTTTCAACACCACGCGCCCCAGCCGATTGTGCGGAATCATGCCCTTGACGGCGCGCTCGACAATCAGTTCCGGCTTGCGGCGGCGAACTTCCTTCGGACTTTCATTCTTTTGCCCGCCGATAAAATTGGAATAGGTGCTGTAATTCTTTTGCTCCTCTTTCTTGCCCGTGAACCGCGCTTTTTCAGCGTTGATAATAATCACGTGGTCGCCGGTATCCACATGCGGGGTGAAGATAGCCTTGTCTTTGCCGCGCAGGAGGACGGCGGCTTTTTCCGCGACGCGCCCCACCACTTGGTTTTGGGCGTCGATAACGTACCACTTGCGGTCTGTTGTTTCTGCTTTTGCCGAGAACGTTTTCATAAAATGGAGGGAAGAAAATATGCGCGTCGGCGCAACCTGTCAACGCTTTTTATTGCGAAAACCGTTTTTTTTTATTACAATTCTTCCCCTTATTATGAAAAACGGCAAAAAAAACACGGCAAAAAAAAAGCTATCGTCCACCCTCAGCGGCGCTGACATTCTGGTCCGCGCGCTGGAGTTGGAGGGCGTCGACACCGTATTTGCCTACCCCGGCGGCGCCAGCATGATGTTTCACCAGTCGCTGACCCGCTCCAAACAAATCCGCACCATCCTGCCGCGTCACGAGCAAGGCGGGGCATTCATGGCGGGCGGCTACGCGCGCGCATCCGGCAAGGCCGGCGTGTGCATGGCGACCAGCGGGCCGGGCGCGACCAACCTCGTCACCGGCGTGGCGGACGCGTTCATGGATTCCATCCCGCTCATCGCCATCACGGGCCAGGTGGCGCGACCCATGATTGGCAAGGGCGCGTTTCAGGAAACCGACGTTTACGGCATGACCGTTCCCATCGTGAAGCACAGTTACCTCGTGATGGACGTAAACGACATCCCGCGCATCGTCAAGGAGGCGTTCAAAATCGCCACCAGCGGACGCCCCGGCCCCGTGTGGATTGACGTGCCCAAGGACGTGCAAGGCGCCCTCACCAAACCCGTGTTCCCCGCTGATGTTGACCTGCCCGGCTTGGTGGATCACGCGCGGGCTGACGATGTGGCGTTGCATGAACTTCTCGGCTTGATTGAAAAATCCGAGCGCCCGCTTCTGCATATCGGCGGCGGCGTGATTGCCGCTGACGCCGCCGGTGAATTGAAAAAATTCGCCGAGACGACGCAAATCCCCGTCTCCACCACGCTGATGGGCATCGGCGCTTTCCCGGAAAACCACGCCCTCTCCTGCAAATGGCTCGGCATGCACGGCCCCGTGTACGCCAACCGCGCCGCTGACGATTGCGACTTGCTCATCGCCATCGGCGTCCGCTTCTCCGACCGCGTAACCGGCAAGGTCAGCGAGTTCGCCAAACGCGCCACCATCATCCACATCGAGACCGACGAGGCGGAGATTAACAAGAACAAGGCCGTGCAGCTGCCCATCCTCAGCGACGTGAAATACGCGCTGCGCCGCCTCAACGAAATCATCCGCAAAGAACACCGTCAGCGCAAAACCTTCCCCGCCTGGCACCGGAAAATCGACGCCTGGAAACGCGAGTTCCCGCTGCATTACAACACCGTCCCCGGCACCATCCTGCCGCAGCAAATTGTCGAGGAACTCAGCAACCTCACCCGCGGCAACGCCATCATCAGCGTCGGCGTCGGCCAGCACCAAATGTGGGCGGCGCAATTCTACGATTACACCCGCCCGCGCACCTACCTCAGCAGCAGCGGCCTCGGCTCAATGGGCTTTGGTTATCCCGCCGCGCTCGGCGCAAAAGTGGCGCGCCCTGCCGAGCAAGTCATCGACATCGACGGCGACGGCTCGTTCATGATGAACGTGCAGGAACTCGCCACCGCCGCCGTTGAGAAAATCCCCGCGAAAGTCATCATCATCAACAATCAACACCTCGGCATGGTGGTGCAATGGGAAGACCGTTTCTTCGACAGCAACCGCGGCCACACCTACCTCGGCAAACAC
>JAITHY010000085.1 GCA_031279715.1 Verrucomicrobiales bacterium
TGCCGAAAGGATTCATGATTTCGACGTTCCGTCTGTGGTTGCCGGAGGGCGGGACGCCGAAAAATGTGTTGTTATTGATGCGCGACAGCGGCGACTCTATTCAAGATTTCGAGGGCTTCAACAAAGTGTGGCAAAACTTGGCTAGGGAACAGAATCTGGCCGTGGTGACGTGCAGTTTTGAGGAGAAAAAAGAAGGGCCATCGGCAGCGGCGGTGGAAGAATGGTCGGGTAAAATGTTTCTCGACGCGCTGAAAAAACTCGCCGCTGAAGCCGGCAAACCGGAACTGGCGGAGGCGCCGCTGTTGATGGCGGGAAGTTTTGGCAGGGGTTCGCAATTTGTTTGCAACTTCACGGCTTGGAAACCGGAGCGCGTGCTCGCGGTATCCGCCAATGAGGGGCGTTTTGCGGACAAAGTCAATCAACGCCCGGCTTGCCAAACGCCGTTCTTGTTCACCCAGGAAGACAAAAAACCGGAGCACAAAAAATACGTGGACAAATATCTCGAACTCATGACCGCCGCGCGCCGCCGGAACGCCCCGTGGTGTTTTGCCGGCAATGTGCGCGGCGGGCAAAGTGAAGCGGCGTTTTTGGGCGCGAATTTTTTCACCGCTGTCCTGCAACAGAACGCGGCGGACAAAAAAATGACGTGGCTTGGCAACTTGAGGGACAAAACCATCACCCCCGCTGACGGTGACAAATTCACGGGCACGAAGGACACCGTCTGGCTGCCGGACGAGGATTTTGCCCATACGTGGCAGCTCTTCGTCAGCGGGAAAGAGTAGTTGGCTGGACGCGAAAGGTGAGCGTCAGCGGCGATAATTCAGGGTATAATTCCGCGTGACTTTGCCGCGACTTTCGCCATGATTGGCGGCGTTATGCGTATCTTTGTCACGGGCGGAGCGGGGTACATTGGCAGCGTATGTGTTGAGGAATTGTTGAAATACGGACACGAAGTGTTGGTGTTTGACAACATGGAGGAGGGGCATGCGGAGGCGGTGCTCGCGCCGGCGACGCTGACGGTGGGCGACCTGAATAATTTCGCGCAAGTCAACGCCGCTGTTGGTGAGTTCAGGCCGGACGCTGTCATTCACTTCGCGGGCAAGGCGTTGGTCGGCGAGTCCATGACCAACCCTTACATTTATTACCAAACCAATGTGATGGGCGGCACCAATTTGCTTGAGGCCGCGGTTCGTGCCGGTTGCAAAAAATTTGTTTTCTCCTCCAGTTGCGCGACATACGGTCCGCCGGAAAAAATCCCGATGGACGAGCGCATCCCGCAGAAACCCATCAACCCTTACGGGCATTCCAAGTTGATTTTCGAGCAGGTGTTGAAATGGTATGAGAAGGTGCACGGCGTGGTGTTCACGGCGTTGCGTTATTTCAACGCCGCCGGCGCGTCCGTTGCCAACGGTGAGGACCGTAAAGTGGAGACTCATCTCATCCCCATTGTGCTGGATGTGGCGCTCGGCAGGCGTGAGTTCATCGGCATCTTCGGCGAGAATTATGCCACGCCGGACGGCACGTGCATCCGCGATTACGTCCATGTCATCGACCTCGCTGAGGCTCACATCAAGGCGCTTGACCGCACCGTCAGCGGCTTTTTCAACCTTGGCTCCGGCGACGGTTATTCCGTGCGGCAGGTCATCGACGTGGCGCGCAAGGTGACGGGTCACGCCATCCCCGCAAAAATCATGCCGCCGCGCCCCGGTGACCCTCCGCGCCTGGTGGCATCCGCCAACCGGGCCAGGATGGATTTGGGTTGGAAGCCGCGTTTTAACAAGTTGCCGACCATCATTGAAACCGCCTGGGCGTGGCGTCAAGCGCATCCGAAGGGATACCGCTCCCAATGACCGGAAAGAAACAGGCGCGCGCGATAACGGTTGGGCAGTTCTACGCCAAACACGCCGCTTCGCTGCAACTTAAGCTCATCGGCGGCGCGCACGGCATGAACCGGCACATTCTCGAAGGCTCTGTCAACCGAGTCGGCTTGGCGCTGACAGGCTTTTTCAAATATTACGCTTACCGTCGCGTGCAACTGGTTGGCAAAAGCGAAGGCTCGTATCTCGGCAGTCTGCCAATGGCCAGGCGGCGAGAGCGCATCCAAAGGCTTTTCGAGCACAAGCTGCCATGCCTGATTTACACGCGCAACATCAAGCCGCCGACTTATGTGCTGGAGGAGGCGGAGCGTTATGGCGTGCCGATTTTCACGTCGCCTTTCAAAAGCACCGCGCTTGTCAATCGCATCACAATTGTCTTGGAGGAAGAGTTTGCCCCGACCGTGACCGTGCATGGCAGTATGGTGGACATCCAAGGCGTCGGCGTGCTTATTGTCGGCAAAAGCGGCATCGGCAAGAGCGAGTGTGTGCTTGGTTTGATTGAACGCGGTTATTCGCTGGTGTCCGACGACGTGACAAAAATCCGCTGTCTCGAAGGACGCGAGTTGACCGGCACTTCCAACGACCTGACGCGGCATTATATTGAAGTGCGCGGCATAGGCATCCTGAATGTCGCCAACATCTTTGGCGCAAGCAGCATTCGTTATCAAAAACGCATTGACCTCGTGGTGACGCTAAAGGAGTGGAGCGAAGTGGGCGAAGACATTGACCGTTTGGGTCTGGACCAGCACTATTATGAAATCTTGCAAATCAGCATTCCTCATGTCACAATACCCGTGAGGATAGGTCGGGACTTGGCCGGGTTGATTGAGGTGGCGGCGATGGATCAGAAGTTGAAAAGCATCGGTCACCACTCGGCATTTGAATTTAACGAACGTTTGCTGAACAAATTGCAGCAACAAAAAGAGAGATAGACAATGGGCGCGAATACTAAAACTGGCGCGGATGAAAAGACCGCGACGAAAGAACTGGTGATTTTGAACAAGCTGGGACTGCATGCGCGTCCGGCGGCGATGTTTGTCCGCATTGCCAACCGTTTTCCGTGTGAGTTGACCGTGGAAAAGGACGGTGAAGAGGTAAACGGCAAGAGCATCATGGGGCTGATGATGCTTGCGGCGGGCTGCGGTTCGCATCTCAAGGTCACCGCCAGCGGCGAAGGCGCGGAGCAGGCGGTCAAGGAAATCGACGACCTCATCAAACGCAAGTTTGACGAGGAATAAACCGTCATCGTCAGCGGTGATATTTTTTTCAACACCCGCTTGCCAAGCTGCCGCGAAGTTCTAACATACCGTCAGCATGGCAGCGCTTGACACCAAGGAAGAACTCAGATTTCCCGGCATTCCGGTTTCACCGGGCGTGGTGCACGGACCGCTGGTGGTGCTGACCAGCGAGGAGTTGCTCGTGCCCAAAAACACCATCGAGCCGGACGCTGTGCCTGATGAAATCGCGCGCCTGGAAGCCGCGTTGGTCAAGACGAGGCAGGAAGTCATTGTCATCAAGGAAAATCTTTCCGCCTCCATTGGTGAAAGGGACGCCGGTATTTTCGACGCGCACCTGCTTGTGCTGGAGGACAGCACATTGCTCGACGCCGTGCGGAAGCAAATTGAAAGCCGTCATTTGTGCGTTGAAATTGTCTTCCATCACCTGATTCAAAATTACGCGCAAAGCATGCGGCAGATGGAAGACGCCTATTTGCGCGAGCGGGCGACGGATATTTTGGACGTGGGGCGGCGGGTGTTGAATAATTTGCTGGGGACCTCCCCGGCGGACAAATACAACCTGGAGCAGCCGAGCATTATTCTGTCGCATGATTTGTCGCCGTCGGACACGGCGATGCTGGACCGTTCCAAAGTGCTTGGATTTGTGACGGACGTGGGGAGCCGCACCTCACACACGGCAATCATGGCGCGGTCATTGAACATTCCAGCGGCAGTGGGGTTGAAAGATGCGTCTGGCAAGCTGGGGCGCGGTTTGTACGCGATTTTGGACGGGCACGAGGGGGTGCTAATCGTCAATCCCACCGCGCAGACGATGTTTCAGTACGGGCGGCTGGAGAGCAAGCGGCATGAGGTTGATGTTCAACTGGAGCGGTTGCGGGGCACGGAGGCGATTACCAAGGACGGAAAGAAAATCGTATTGTCAGCCAACGTGGAGTTGCCGGAAGATTTCCCGCTCATCGGGCAAAACGGGGCCGAGGGGGTTGGACTCTACCGCACGGAGTTTTTATTTTTGCGGCGTCCGGAGTTGCCCACGGAGCAGGAACAGATTGAGGTTTATCGCAAAATTATAGAATCCTCGGCGCCGCATCCGGTGATTTTCCGCACGCTGGACATCGGCGGCGACAAAATGTTGGATCATTTGGGATTGGTGGAGGAGAGGAATCCGTTTTTGGGCTGGCGGGCGATTCGGTATACGCTGGAGCGGCGCGATATTTTCCGCACCCAACTGCGCGCGATTTGCCGGGCGGGGGAGGGGGGCAAGGTACGCATTATGTTCCCGATGATTTGCGCGCTTGAGGAACTGCGGCAGGCCAGGGAGATTTTGGGCGGGGTGCTGGAGGAGTTGCGGCGGGAGAACCTGGGGCACACGCGGGACATTGAAACCGGCATGATGATTGAGACGCCGGCGGCGGTGCTGATTGCCGACCGGCTGGCGAAAGAGGTGCAGTTTTTCAGCATCGGCACCAA
>JAITHY010000168.1 GCA_031279715.1 Verrucomicrobiales bacterium
GTGGATTTTATTTTGAAAAAACCGCCGTGTCCATTAGTGTTCATCCGTGGTTAAAACGGCATTTGTGCTTGGCGCGGGACTGGGGACGCGATTGCGTCCGCTGACGGTGAACTGCCCCAAGCCGCTGCTGCCGGTGCGCGGGAGGCCGATGGTGGAGCACGTGTTTGAGCGCCTCGCTGACAGTGGCGTGCGGCGCCTCATCGTCAACACGCACCACGCGGCGGAACGCTGGGCGCAAGCTTTTCCGGGCGGTGAGTGGCGCGGGCTGCCGCTGCTGTTCAGGCACGAGCCGCGGTTGCTCGGCACGGCGGGCGGATTGAAAAACGCCGCCGACCTCATCGGCGGCGGGGATTTTGTGTTGCACAGCGGCGATGTGGTGACGGATTTGCCGCTGGAAAAATTGCTGGCGGCGCATGCCAGTCACGCCGCAGAGGTGACGCTGGCGTTGCGCGACAGCGCGACGAAGACCATCGGCATTGACGCTGACGGTGTGGTGCGACAAGTCGGCGGCGGCGCCGACAGTGACCTCGCCTGGTATGATTACGCGAATATCGCCATCATCAGCCCCTGTTTTTTGCAGCGCATCCCCGACACGCAACCGCGCGAACTGGCGGCGGTTTGGCGCGGCATGACCGGCGGCGGCGCATTGCGCGGCGTGGTCATCAACAGCGGCGAGTGGCACAATGTCGGCACGCCGGAGGAATATGAAAAACTCAATCAACCTTAAAATTTTGGGCGCCTTTTTGTGCGCGATTGCCGGCGCGCGCGCGGCGCCGCTGCTGCCCGTCATCAGCGACCAACAAGCCGGGGAAATCGGCAAACAAATCTGGCGCAACGAATGCGGCGGCACCGTCAGCGGGCTGACCTCGTGGAATGTCGGCGAGGATTTTCCGTCGCTGGGGATTTGCCACGCCATTTGGTACCGTCACGGTCAGCGGGAAAAATTTCTGGAGAGTTTTCCGCTGTTGGTGGCGTACTTGAAACAACACGGCGCGGAGTTGCCCGATGTGTTGATTAAAAACCGCCACAACCCGTGGCCGACGCGCGGGCAATTTCTCGCCGCCAGGGATGACCCCGACATGGTTGCGTTGCGAAATTTTCTGCATGACACAATTGGCTTGCAAGGCCGTTTCGTCGCCGGGCGGCTGGAGCAGGCGCTGCCGAAAATCCTCGCCGGCGCGCCCGCTGACAGTCACGCCGCGCTGACGATGAGGTTCCAATCCGTCGCCGCCACGCCGCGGGGAATTTACGCGCTGGTTGATTACGTCAATTTCAAAGGCGAGGGCGTGCGCGAGGAGGAGCGTTATCACGGGCAGGGTTGGGGGCTTCTGCAGGTCTTGCAGGAGATGGGCGACACCCCGCCCGGCGCGCCCGCGCGTCAGGAATTTTCCCGCGCCGCCGTCAGCGTCCTCAAGCGCCGCATCGCCAACTCCCCGCCCGCGCGCGGCGACCAACGCTGGCTCGCCGGCTGGGAAAAGCGCTGCCTGACCTATCGCTGACCATGACCGGCGCGTTGATGATGAGGCCGATGACGGGAATGGCCTGAATATCAGCACATTTTGAGCCGGTGACAAAACGCCAGAAACAGCGTGCGTGGCAAGAAAAACCTCGCGCCAAGAGCCGGAGTTATTTTCATCCACAGATTAACACAGATTACGCGGATTTTTTAATCTGTGGATAAATTGTTTTTAGAACTGGAGTCTGCAACCCAAACTCACGCCCCAGGGCTTGTCGTGCTTTTCGCCAAAGCCGGCTTCGTAATCAAGGTGAACCTGACTCTCAGCGTTGAGTTGCCAGATCAATCCGGCGCCGACCGCGGCGCGGCCGCCGCTGAGAGTGACCTAAGATTAAAAAATAAGACAAGTAGAAATAAGGGACAGGTTAATTTTTATTGACAACTTGACGCTTAATGACAAAGTGGATGGATTATGAGACTGCCTCGCATCAAAATTTCGCCGCTGGAGAGCACGGCGGTGTATCATTGCATTTCGCGCACGGTTAATGGGGAGCGGCTGTTCGCTGACACTGAGCGCGAGGAATTTCGCAAGCAGATGTGGCGGATCGCGGAATATTGTGGTGTTGAAATCATCACTTACGCGGTCATGGCAAACCATTTCCACATTCTTGTTCATGTGCCGCAAATCGCCGCTGTCAGTGACGCGGAATTATTGCGGCGCTATCGTGTGTTGTATCCCAAGCCGACCAAATACCAAGTCGCCAAGATTGAAGTTTTGGAAAAAAAACTCACCGCTGATGGCGACGACACCGACATCAAACGCTGGCGCTCACAGCAACTGGCGTTAATGGGCGATATTTCACAATTCATGAAATTGCTCAAACAACGTTTTTCCATTTGGTTCAATAAAACGCATAAACGTTTTGGCACGTTGTGGTCGGAGCGCTTCAAAAGCGTACTGGTGGAGAACGGCAGCGCGCTGCGGATGATGGCGGCGTATATTGATTTGAATCCGATTCGCGCTGGTCTTGCCACCGACCCGAAGGACTACCGTTATTGCGGTTACGCTGAAGCGGTTGCTGGCCACAAAAAACTCCGCGCGTCATTGTCAGCGGCATTTGAACAAACGGACTGGAAAACCGCGCACAATCATTACCGGCAAGTGTTGTTCGGCAGCGGCGGCAAACAGAAAAACAATCTGGCGTCACTGTCAGCGGCGCAAGTGGCAAAAGTTCTCGCCGAGCAAGGCTCGCTGTCAGCGGCGGAATTGTTACGTTGCAAGGTCAAATATTTCACCAACGGCGCAGTCATGGGCGGCAGAGCATTTGTTGGCAAACAACTCCGGCGTTATCGCAA
>JAITHY010000196.1 GCA_031279715.1 Verrucomicrobiales bacterium
AGCTTCGGAGACAAATACGACAAGCCCTGGGGCCTGACCGCAGGCTTCCGCCACCAGTTCTAAACACAACAAACAGGAAAAAAGGCGGTCACCCTCAGTGGCCGCCTTTTTTATTGCCCCTCCCATTCCTCCGTCACCCCAGTTCCACGGAAAGAAGGAACCTCCGTGACTGATTGAAGAGCTTCAATGGGTGATTGAAGGGGGGCGGTGCTTTGTTTGTGCTTGGCGCGGGTTTTTATGGTGTGTTTTGTATGTTCACAGGTGGTGGGGGTGGAGGTCGCGGTACCAGTCGCAAAAGCGTTGCATGCCTTCTTCGATGTTGATGGTGGGGTTGAAGCCGGTGGCGGAGGCCAGGGTGTCAATGTCAGCGGCGGTTTCCATCACGTCGCCAGGTTGCATGGGGTGGTATTCGCGGATGGCGGGTTTGTCCAGGGCGGTTTCGATGGCGGTGATGAAACGCGACAGTTCCACCGGCTGGTTGTTGCCGATGTTGTGCAGGCGGTAGGGGGCGTTGCTGGTGGCGGGGTTGGGGTGCGCGGGGTCAAAGTCACGGTCAGCGGCGGGGATGACGTCGGCGATTTTGACGACGCCGCTGACGATGTCGTTGATGTGGGTGAAGTCGCGGCGCATTTTTCCGTGGTTGAAAATCTTGATGGGTTCGCCGCTGAGGATGGCTTTGGTGAAGAGCCACGGCGCCATATCCGGGCGTCCCCATTCCCCGTACACGGTGAAGAAGCGCAGGCCCGTCGCGGGGATGCGGTAGAGGTGACTGTAAGCGTGCGCCATCAATTCGTTGGCTTTTTTTGTGGCGGCGTAGAGGCTGACGGGGTGGTCGGCGGGGGCGCTGACGCTGAATGGGACGCTGCTGTTCAGCCCGTACACGGAGCTGGAGCTGGCGAAGACGAGGTGTTCGACGGGGTGGTGGCGGCAGGCTTCGAGGATGTTGAGGAAGCCGGTGATGTTGCTGTCGGTGTAGGCGCGGGGGTTTTGCAGCGAGTAGCGGACGCCGGCTTGGGCGGCGAGGTGGATGACGCGCTGGAATTTTTCGCGCGTGAACAGGGCGCTGATGTTCACACCGTCAACGAGGTCGAGTTGTTCAAAGCGAAATCCCGCTGACGGTGAGAGCCACGCCAGCCGCGCGCGTTTCAACGCGGGGTCGTAATAATCGTTCAGGTTGTCAAGGCCGACGACTTGATGGCCGGCGTCGAGCAAGCGCCTGGCGACGTGGCTGCCGATGAAACCGGCGGCGCCGGTGACGAGGTAGTTCATGGTGAGCGAGGGTAGATGAAACGGGGTGGGGTTCCAATGGTATTTTGCGCCGGTTTAGTTGGGGCGCATGGTGATGGGGATGGTCTGGCGGTAGTGGTGACGGTCAGCGGTTTGCGTGCCGGTCAGCGGCTCTTGTTTGATGACGCGGCCGAAGCCGACGAATTCCCCGCGCCGGATGTAGTCGCCGAGGAAGTTTTTCACGCCGCCCATGTTGGCGTTGGGGTCGAAGACGTAGACGTTGACGCCGCCGCTGTTGGTGGTCTCGCCCTTGGAGCGGCTGGCGCTGCCGGCCATTTTGGGTGTGCCATCGGCGGTGCGGCCCAGGTAGACCATGACGTGGGTGATGGGCGGGTCGCGGTCGATGTCATAAGTCCATTGCCAGAAGAGCAGATCGCCGGAGCGGAGTTGGCTGAGCAGGGCCTCGGTGTCTACGCGTTTGTTGGCAAGGCGCGGGGCGTGGGTGATGCGTCCGACTTGTTTGAGGGCGTAATATTGATCGGACGCGGTGCGGGGCAGTTGCAGTCCGAAAACGGTTTGGTAGATGTAACGGGAGGTGTTGGAGCAATCCATTGCCCAGGCCTTGGTGTCGCCCGGCGGGCGCCAACCCTGGTTGTAGGCGATGCGCAGGGCGCTGAGCTGGCGCATTTCGTCAACCAGGCCGGCGTGTTGCGTCGGCGTCAACTGGGCGCTGGCGTCGCTGATGATGAGGCTGAAAACCGCGCTGATGATGAGTAAGATTTTCATTTTTACGCATTGTACTGTAGAAACTCTTTTCGTCAACGGGTTTTTGGTGATGATTAGCGTGTAAAAATAATGCTTGCCAGCCCCGCTTTTCCCCATAACATCACCCCTTTCTCCGAGGGTCGGAGAGAATAAACAACAACAACTTATTCGCTAGAAAGCGAAGCCCGCTGACCATCAGCGGGTCATAAATTAGGAAACTGCATTATGGCAAAAATCGACGCCAAAACGTTATTGGAAGCCGGAGTCCATTTCGGTCACCGCACCGACAAATGGAACCCGAAAATGAAACCCTTCATCTATGAGGCCCGCAGCGGCATTCATATCATCAACCTCAGCGAGACCGCCCGGCAACTCGACGCCGCCACCAGTTTCCTGAAAAACACCGCCGCCAAAGGGGGCAAAGTGCTGTTCGTCGGCTGCAAAAAAGCCGCGCAGGAGGCCGTCAAGGAGGCCGCCGGCAAAGCCGCCGCATTCCACGTCACCGAACGCTGGCTGGGCGGCACGCTCACCAATTTAAGCACCATCCGCAAAAGCATCGCCCGCATGCGCGAAATTGACGAGCTGGAAACCAGCGGTAAAATGGCCAAACTGAACAAACAGGAAGCCGCCGCGTTACGCCGCGAAGCCGCGAAAATTCACAAAAACCTCGACGGCATCAAGGACATGACCAAGTTCCCCGACGCCATCGTCATCGTGGACATCACCCGCGAATACATCGCGCAACAGGAAGCCGAGCGCCTGAACATCCCGATTATCGCCATCACCGACACCAACGCCGACCCGACCGGAATCGCCTATCCAATCGCGGGCAACGACGACGCCATCCGCTCCATTCGCATCATCGTTGACAGCCTCGCCTCCGCCATCGCCGAAGGCAACGCCAGCGGCGACAAAGGCGAACGCAATGAAAAACGCGGCGCTCGCAAACCCGCCGCCGACCGGCCATCGGGAAAAACCGAAACCCCGGCAGTCAGCGCCTAATTTAGAAAGACCCAAAAAATGTCCACCGTAATTGATTCGCAACTGGTCAAGCAACTCCGCGAAATGACCAACGCGGGCATGATGGAATGCAAACGCGCCCTTGAGGAAGCCAAGGGCAACCTCACCGAAGCCGAAACCATCCTGCGCAAAAAACTCGGACTCATCGCCGGCAAAAAAGCCGGGCGCGACGCCAAGGAAGGCGTCATCGCCAGCTACATCCACCTCGGCGGCAAGGTCGGCGTCCTCATCGAAGTGAACTGCGAGACGGACTTCGTTGCCAAAAATGACAACTTCCGCGAGTTCGTCAAGGACATCACCCTGCAAATCGCCGCCGCCCACCCGCTGTACCTGAGCCGCGAGGAAGTCCCCGCCGACCTCATCAGCAAGGAACGCGAAATCGCCGCCGCCCAAGTCAAGGGCAAGCCGGAAAACGTCATTCAAAAAATCGTCGACGGCAAAATCGACAAATTTTACTCGACGATTTGTTTGTTGGAACAGCCCTACATCAAAGACCAGAACAAGACAATTCTGGAATTGCTCAACGAAAAAATCGGCGAAATCGGCGAGAACATGCGCATTAAACGCTTCGCCCGCTTCGCCGTCGGCGAGTAAATCAACAATTGAACAGCCAACCGCTGACGGTGAAACTCACTGTCAGCGGTTGATTATCACCGCCTCGCAAAACTTGTTTACCTTGTCCGGCAAAGTTATACAAAATAGGGATTCAACCCGCGCCAATGCCCCGTCATCATCAGCGGTTGATGATGAACCGAAACGACAATCACGGGTTCAGTCTCATCGAGATTGTCTTCTCGCTGGCGTTGCTGACGGTCACAGTGTCGTGCTTGCTGACAGCGCTGCCAGTGGCGCTGAAAAACAGCGCGGACGCGGAACACCTTGCCACGGCGGGCAGGATTGCCGAGTCATGGTCAGCGGAACTGCGCGCCTTTGGCCGGCTCCGACAACCCGCCGGAACAACCGCGCTGACAGTCAGCGGCGGCGAATCGCTCAACCACCTCGCGCTGGATGAGGCCGGACACATCCTCCGCCTCATCAACGCCGAGATATTCACCAGCGGCGAGCCGTCCGCAAAATTCATCGCCGCCA
>JAITHY010000239.1 GCA_031279715.1 Verrucomicrobiales bacterium
GATTAAAGCCCTCGCCTTTCGGCGCGCCACTGTCAGCGGTCACAGGCGCCACCGCACCGCCAGCGGTCACATTTTTTTGTTCCAAATTTTTCGTTTCCTCAGCCATAATTAGAAGTTCAAACCTCCCTCGCGTGCGGCGTCGGCCAGAGCCTTCACCTTGCCGTGATATTGCAAGCCGCCACGGTCAAACACCACGGCGCTGACGTTCTTCCCCTTGGCGCGCTCGGCCAGCAATGAGCCAACCTTCGTCGCGCCCTTCACATTCGGCGCGAGTTTTTCACCCGCCAGCGTCTTTTCGGTCGTGCTGACGCTGACGACGGTCTTGCTGGCCGCGTCGTCAATGATTTGCGCGTAAATATGCTGGCCGGTAAACGCCACCGTCAGCCGCGGACGTTCCGCGCTGCCGCTGACCTTCTTGCGGACGCGCTCGTGAATCCGCGCGCGTTTCAAAGTCTTGGTTTTTCTGGATGCTTTCATCTTATATTTCCTCCGCCATTATTTGCTCTGGGCCGTCTTGCCTTCCTTGCGTCGGATATTCTCGCCGACGAAGCGCACGCCCTTGCCCTTGTAAGGTTCCGGCGGATAGTAGGCGCGAATGTCCGCCGCCACCTGCCCGACCTTGTGTTTGTCAGCGCCCTCAATCAAAATCTTCGTCGCTTCCTCAACTGTGATTTTGATGTCGGACGGGATAGGATAGAGAATCGGATGCGAGTAGCCAAGGCTCAAATTCAAGCTCTTGCCCTGAACGGCGGCCTTGAAGCCGACGCCTTCAATTTGCAGACGTTTTTGGAAACCCTCGACGCTGCCGATGACCATGCTGTTGAGAATGCTGCGGGTGAGGCCGTGCAGCGAGCGCTCCTGTCGTGTTTCGCCACCGCGGGTGACCGTCAGCGTCTTGTCCTTCAACGTCACGCTGATGCGCGGATGCACGTCGAATTCCAGCTTGCCCTTCGGCCCTTCAATTTTCACGTTCTGGCCGCTGACACTGGCTTTCGCCTTGTCCGGCACGGGAATAGATTTGTTACCAATTCGTGACATATATTTTACCAAACGTAGAGCAGGAGTTCGCCCCCCACATTTTGTTTCTTCGCCTCATGCCCGCTGAGGACGCCTTTTGATGTGGACAAAATCGCCACGCCCAGCCCGCCGAGCACGCGCGGGATGTCCGCCGCGCCGACGTACCGGCGCAAACCGGGCCTTGACACGCGCTTCAGGCCGTGCAACGCCTTTTGTTTCGAGCCGTTTTTCAACGTCAGCTTCAGCCGCTGCCTGTCGTCAATTTTCACAATCTCGCTGCCGTTGATAAAACCTTCCTTCACGAGAATGTCCGCGACATCACTCTTGACGCGCGAATACGGCGCGATGACCTCGGGTTTGTCCGCGCGGCTGGCGTTGCGGATTTGCGTTAAAAAGTCTGCCAAAGGGTCTGTTTGCATAATAATCTCCTTACCAACTCGCCTTCGTCACGCCGGGGATTTCACCGCGCAGCGCCAGTTCGCGGAACTGAATGCGGCTGACGCCGAACTTCCGCATGTAGGCGCGCCGCCGCCCGCTGAGGCTGCACCGGTTGTATTTGCGCGAGGAAAACTTCGGTTCCCGCTTCTGCTTCGCTATCCATGATTTCTTGGCCATAGGCTTGTCTTTCTTAAATTAATGTTTCCGGTCTGCGAACGGCATTCCCAGCAGCGTCAGCAACGCCTTGGTTTCCTCTTTGTTTTTGCCGGTGGTGACAATGGTCACGTCCATGCCGAGGTTGCGTTTGATTTTGTCCAATTCAATTTCGGGAAAAATCGTGTGGTCCTTCACACCCAGCGTGTAGGCGCCGCGACCATCAAACGCGCGTGTCGAGATGCCGCGAAAATCACGGATGCGCGGCAGCGCTGTGCGGCTCAGGCGCAGCAGGAACTCGTACATTTGTTTCCCGCGCAATGTCACCTTCACACCGATTTCCTGATTCTCACGCAACTTGAAATTCGAGATGCTCTTTTTCGACTTCGTGCGGATGGGCTTCTGTCCCGTTATCAGCGTCACGTCATGCACCGCGTCCTCCATCGCCGCCTTCACATCGTTGGCCGAGCCGACGCTGCAATTCACAACGATTTTGACAAGCTTCGGCACCTGGTTGCTGTTCTTGTAACCACGCTGGCTCACCAGAGCAGGGATTACTTGCTCCCTGTATTCCTGTAGCAAATCACTCATAATTATTCCTTGGCTTTCTTGCCGCCCACGGCGGCTTTCGTCACTTTCACATTCGAGACATGGATAGTGCCTTCTTTTTCATCAAATCCGCCCTTGGGCCGGTCTTGCGACGGGCGCACGGCCTTTTTTGTCAGGTTGACGCCCTCGACAATCACGCGCGCCTTGCTTTTCAGCACTTGCAACACGCGCCCGCCCTTGCCTTTTTGCGACCCGCTGATGATGACCACTTCGTCATCCTTCTTCACATGATATTTGGCGGGAATGGAAATTTTCTTTTTCAATTTGCTCATAACACCTCCGGCGCCAGCGAAATGATTTTCATAAAGTTTTTCTCGCGCAACTCGCGCGCCACAGGGCCAAAAATACGGGTGCCGCGGGGATTCAAGTCCTTGTCAATAATGACAATCGCATTGCTGTCAAAACGCAGGTACGAACCGTCAGGACGGCGCACCGGTTGTTTGGTGCGGACCACCACGGCGCGAACGACCTCGCTCTTCTTCACCGTCCCGTCGGGCGCGGCTTCCTTGACATTGGCGGTAATCACGTCACCCACGCGGGCAATCGCGGTTTTCTTGCCAATCACGCCAATCATCGTCGCGCGGCGCGCGCCCGTATTGTCGGCGACGTCCAACCAACTGCGAATCTGTATCATACCGTTTTCCCTTCCAGAACCTTAACCAGTTCCCAGCGTTTCAACTTGCTCAACGGGCGCGTCTCGGCGATTTCCACAACATCGCCAACTTTGGCGACATTGTCAGCGTCGTGCGCGTAAAACTTTTTCGACACGTTGACAATCTTCTTGTAGCGCGGATGCGGCACGCGGCGGGTTACTTTGACCACAATGGTCTTGCTCATCTTGTTCGAGATGACCTCGCCCTGCACTTGTTTGCGCGCTTTGTTCTTTTCTTCGCTCATAATTCAATTCCTCATTTCGCCGCCGCTGACTCTGACAACCGGCGTTGCGACAACACGGTTTGGATGCGGGCGATGGTTTTGCGAATTTCCGTCAGCCGGCTCGGACGTTCCAAACGCCCGCTCTGTTGCTGGATACGCAAGTTCAGTTTTTCCTGTTTTAATTCCGCGATGCGGGTATGCAATTCCGCGTCACTCAATGCTTTTACGTCGGCGATTTTCATGCGCTAATCTTCCTGTTGCGGGTGATAAAACGGGTCTTCATCGGCAGCTTTGTCGCCGCCAGCCGCAGCGACTCTTTCGCCACGGTTTCGGAAAGACCGTCCAGTTCAAACAACACGTTGCCCGGGCGGATAACGGCAACCCAGTACTCCGGCTGGCCTTTGCCCTTGCCCATTCGGGTTTCCGGCGGACGCGCGGTTACCGGCTTGTCGGGAAACACGCGAATCCACAACCGGCCTTTGCGTTTCATATTGCGCGTCAACGCGACACGGGCGGCCTCAATTTGGGTGTTCGTCAGCCAGAAACGCTCCAGCGTTTGCAAACCGAATTGCCCGAACGCCAGCGTCGTTCCACGCGAGGCGTCGCCCTTGCGGCTGCGACGCTGCGTCTTGCGATATTTTACTCTTGCGGGAATCAATGCCATAACTTGTCACGCAGCCTGCGCCGCATCCTCCTTCAAACAAATCCACACTTTAATGCCGATTTTGCCCGCCACTGTCATCGCCTCGGCAAAGCCGTAGTCAATGTTAGCGCGCAACGTGTGCAACGGCACCTTGCCCTCGTGGTAAGGTTCCGAGCGCGCAATTTCCGCGCCCTGCAAACGACCGGAGCAACGAATCTTGATGCCCAGCGCCCCGAAGTCCATCGCCGTTTGGATGGATTTTTTCATCGCGCGACGGAACGAAATTCGGCGCTCCAGTTGCAACGCGATATTTTCCGCCACCAATTGCGCGTCAAGTTCGGGATTTTTGATTTCTTTCACGTCAACCAAGACATCACGCAATGGCACAATGCCCTTGATTTCATCCTTCAACTTGTCCAATTCCGACGCCTTGCGCCCGATGACCACGCCCGGACGCGCCGTGTGGATATTCACGCGAACACGGTTGCTGGCGCGCTCAATGACAATCTTCGAAATGGCCGCGCCGACCAGCCTCTTTTTCAAAAAGTCGCGAATGAGTCGGTCTTCCTTTAGATAAACCGGAAAATCCTTCTTGCTGGCGTACCATACTGAGCGCCAGTTGCGTTTGACCGCCACGCGAAAACCAAACGGATGTACTTTCTGTCCCATAAATTATTCCTTCGCCTCCGTCGCTTGACCACCGTCAGCGGCTTTCTTGGCGCGCCGCGGTTTTTTCTGAGAGCCGGCGGGTTTCTTCTTTTTCTTGGCAACAGGCTCCTCGGCGCGTTCCTCAACAATCACGCGGATGTGGCAGGTGCGCTTCGCAATCGGACTGGCGCTGCCACGCGCGCGCGGACGAAACCGCTTGATAGTCGCCCCCTCGCCAACAGTGGCCTCCTTCACCATCAGCGCGTCCGGATTGAGCGAATGATTGTTCTCCGCGTTGGCAATGGCGGATTTCAGTGTCTTCCACACAAACCGCGCCGCCTTCTGCGGGTAAAATTCCAGCAGGTTCAGCGCCTTCTGCGCCGGCAAACCCTGTATGTCACGCGTGACCGCCCGCACCTTGAAGGCGGACTGCCGCACATATCTTGTTATAGCTTTGACTTCCATACTACTTTGCTGCCTTTGTCGTTTCCAAGAGCACCCGGCAACCCGGCTGCACTTGTTCTTTTTCGAGCACACTCTCAATTCGTGCCGCGCTTAAATAAGCGTGAACATCTATCAGCGAGCATCGCCCGATTACTTTGTTGTCACGAAGAATCCGGTAGGGCATCCCAATTTGCGCTTTTTGCGTCACGCCAAAATTGACCACCGCCACCTGCAAGTCCTCGCTGACTGAGATAATCGTCCCGCCCGTGAAATCCGGCGCCAGACTAATCATGCGCTGACGCTCACCGCCGGCCAATGCCTTGATTTTCCGCACCACAACCTCAAACTCCGCGCGACGCTGCGCCTGATCCTTTGGTGCCGCCGCCAGCAGCGACTTGCTTTTTTCAATCAAGTCCGCTGACAGTGACTGCCACTCAATGTTGCGCTTTTCGCTCTGGAACAATTCGCCGAGCAGTTGCACCAACTTATCGTTGATTTCCCGCCGGTCGCCAGTCAGCGCACTCATGCCGAGAGCTTCGTCCCTCAAGCGCAGTGTCACCCACTGTTGGCGGTAAAATTCCGTCTCCGCCCGCGACAATTGCAAAATCTGTTCCAGCATCGCCGTCCGCTTGGACGCCTCCGATACCTCAGTTTTTCCTATTAAAGAACCATTCGGGCTTTCGCCACTGGCAGCGGACACAAGGCCCGCCGCCATCATGCCTAGCAACGTCACCGTCAGCGCAGGCAAAAACCTCATACTTTACTTGGTCACCTTCTCCGTGTGCCCGCCGTGACGCTTGAATATCCGCGTCAGCGAAAACTCGCCAAGCCGGTGACCAACCATGTTTTCCGTGACAAACACGGAGTTAAAAACTTTTCCGTTATGCACCAAAAAAGTGTGCCCGACAAAATCCGGCGTTATCATCGAACGGCGCGACCACGTTTTAATCGGCTTCTTTGAGTTCGCGGCGTTTTGCGCCTCGACTTTTTCAAGCAAGTGGCTGTCAACAAACGGGCCTTTTTTCAAACTGCGTCCCATAAATTTTTTGTCCTAATTATTTTTTCCTTTTCCGTTCCAAAATGAATTTGTTCGTGGTCTTGTGTTTTTTGCGGGTCTTGTAACCCTTGGAAAGCTGGCCCCACGGAGAGCGGAGATGCTGCCTGCCGCCGCCGCCCTTGCTCTTGCCCTGACCGCCGCCGTTCGGATGGTCGACCGGGTTCATCGTCATGCCGCGCACGCGCGGACGGCGCCCCAGCCAGCGGGAGCGCCCCGCTTTGCCAAGACTGACGTTCTCGTGCTGCACGTTGCCAACTTGTCCCATCGTGGCGATGCAGGAGCCGTGCACCAGGCGAATTTCACCGGAAGCGAGCTTGACTTGGGCGTACTCGTTGGCAATGCCCATCAGCGTCGCCACCGAACCCGCCGAGCGCACCAGTTGGGCGCCGCGACCTGGAATCAACTCAATGTTGTGAATGAACGAGCCAGCCGGAATTTTGTTCAACGGCAGCGTGTTGCCGATTGCAGGCGCGGCGTTTGGCCCCGCCTGCAATTTCGCCCCGACTTGCAAGCCAACCGGCGCGACGATATAGGAAAGCTCACCGTCAGCGTACTTCAGCAACGCGATGCGCGCGCTGCGGTTCGGATCGTACTCGATGCCGATGACCTCGGCGACATCCGCGCGGCTGCGCTTCCAGTCAATTTTGCGATAATGTTTTTTGTGCCCGCCACCCATGCGCCGCATGGTGACGCGACCATAGCTGTTGCGCCCGCCCGTGCGTTTCTTTGGCTCCAGCAGCGATTTCTCCGGCGTGTGTTTGGTGATTTCGCTGAGGTCTTGCAGCGCGGTGAAGCGCAGGCTCGGCGTCAGCGGTCGAAATGTTTTCAGTGCCATACTCGTTTACCTCAAATCAGTTCCAGTTTCTCGCCCGCTTTCAGCGTCACAATCGCTTTTTTCCAAGACGGTTTGCGCCCAAAACTGGCGGTGCGTTCGCGTTTCTTTTTGCCGGTCACCCGCAACGTGTTCACAGCGGCGACTTTCTTCTTGAAAATTTCCTCAATCGCGTACTTGATGTCCAGCTTCGTCGCCGTGCGCTCAACTTTGAACACATACTGGTTGTGGCGCTCTGTCAGCGCCCCGGCTTTTTCCGTGATGCGCGCCGTTTTGATAATGTCGTAAGGATTTTTCATGTTATTTCAAACGGTTGGTCAGCGTCGGATAAGCATCCTCGGCGATGATGATTTGCTTGTAAGTCAAAATTTGCTCGGCATTCACGTCGGCGGCGTTGATAACACTGACCTTCGGCAGGTTGCGCGACGCCAACACCGCGGATTGGTTGACGCTGTCGGTGACGATGAGCAAATTTTCCTGCAGTTGATTTTCCTTAATCCAAGCGACCAGTTCGCGGGTCTTGGACGACTTCAATGAAAATGTCGCGACCGAAAACAAGCGCTTGCTTTTGGCGGCTTCGCTCAACGCCTTGTTCAGCGCCAATTTACGGACCTTCTTGCTGACCGTCTTCGAGTAATCGCGGGGTTGCGGACCAAACACCACGCCACCGCCGCGCCACACTGGCGATGAGGCATAACCGGCCCGGGCGTTGCCCGTGCCTTTTTGCCGCCATGGTTTTTTGCCGCTGCGGTTCACCGTCGCCTTCGTCAGCGTCGCGTGAGTGCCAGCGCGACGGTTGGCTTGATAGGCCACGACCGTATCGTGCAAGGCTTGCGTGCCCTTGCCATTGGCGATTAATTTCGCCCCAAGCGCGGCCTGCGCCGCCTCCAAATCCAATGCCTTCGCGCTCATTTCTTATCGCCTTTCTTCACGTCTTTCACCGCGTTGCGGACGACCACATAGCTGCCACGCGCGCCGGGAATCGCGCCCTTGATGACCAGCAAATTGTCATCCGCGCTGACCTGCACAATCTTCAAATTCTGCACCGTGGTCTTGGTGGTGCCCATATGTCCCGGCAATTTTTGCAGCGCGAACACACGGCCGGGCTTGTTGCGACAACCAATCGCGCCCGGACGCCGATGCATCATCGAACCATGCGTTTCCGGCTGGCCGTGAAAACCCCAGCGTTTCACGACACCCTGAAATCCGCGCCCCTTTGAAAAGCCAATCACATCCACCAGTTGCCCGACTTGAAACACGCTGACGGTCACCTTGTCACCAACAGCGCCTTCAATGCCGTCAAATTCGCGCGCAATCCGTTTCGGCGCGGAGTTTGCCTTTTTATAATGCCCCACCAACTGTTTGGTGGACCGGGACTCCTTCACGTCGTCAAACGCAATTTGCGCCGCTTGATAGCCGTCCTTTTCGACAGTCTTCAACTGCGAAATCACATTCGGCGCCGCCTCAATGACCGTCACCGCTGTCGCGGCGCCCTTGTCATCATATACACGGGTCATGCCGACCTTCTTGCCAATAATTCCGATGCTCATTGTTATCTCCTGATTGTTTGCGCGGGTCACGCCCGGAGGCAAACGGGTAACTTAAATCTTAATGGTAATGTCCACTCCCGCCGGCAGGTTGAGTTTCTTCAACTCATCCACCGTTTTCGCCGAGGGGTTGACGATGTCAATCAACCGCTTGTGCGTGCGGATTTCAAATTGCTCCATGCTCTTTTTGTCAACGTGCGGCGAGCGGTTCACCGTGTAACGCTCGATTTTCGTCGGCAGCGGCACCGGGCCGCTGACGGCACTGCCAGTACGGGTCGCGGTCTCCGCGATTTCCGACGCCGCCTTGTCAATCAAGCGAAAATCAAAACCTTTTAACCGGATACGAATTCTTGTGGTTGCCATAAATCAGCCTTTCTTCTGCTCCAAAATTTGCGCCAAAATCTGCGCCGGCACTTGCTCGAAGTGCGACGGCTCCATCGAATACGCCGCGCGCCCGCGCGACAGCGAGCGCAGCGTGTTCACATACCCGAACATTTCCGCCAGCGGAATTTCAGCCTGCATGACATTCGCGTTATTCTTCGCCTCCATTGAGTTGATTTTGCCACGCCGACGGTTGATATCGCCAAGGATGTCCCCCTGATATTCCTCAGGCGTGATGACCTCGACTTTCATGATCGGCTCCAACAAAATCGAGCCGCCCTTTTGCAGCGCGTCTTTCAACGCGAAGGATGCCGCCAGCTTGAACGCCAGTTCGTTCGAGTCAACCTCGTGGTACGAACCGTCCTTGATTTCAATCGCAATGTCAATCACCTGGCTGCCGTTGATAACTCCGTTAAACAAGGCCTCCTCAATGCCTTTTTTACAAGCACCG
>JAITHY010000242.1 GCA_031279715.1 Verrucomicrobiales bacterium
CAGTTCTAACCACAACAAACAGGAAAAAAGGCGGTCACCCTCAGTGGCCGCCTTTTTTTGGAAAAACTTTCTTGGCGGTTAAAAGAAATCAATAACTCCGCCGTCCGGATTTTTCGTAGTAGTTGAGATAGGCTTGGTTGAGGACGCGGTAGCCGCCGGGGGTGGGGTAGTCGCCGGTAAAGTACCAGTCTCCGCCGTGGTTGGGCAGCGCGGCGTGTAAGTCTCCAATGGTTTGGAAGATGATTTTCACCTCGCCGTGCCAGTGGTCGAGTTTCGGTGTCAACAGTTGGGAAATTTTGTCGGAGATTTGTTGGGTGCTGAAACGGTCGTAGATGCGTTTGACGTGGTTTTGCAATTTGGCGGCGGGCTGGTCAACCTGGGCCAGGCAATCTTGATGAACCTCCTTGAGCAAGGGTTCCATGCCGTGTTCTTGCAGCAGAGCGACGGCGGCTTGGAAGGCGATGAATTTTCCAAGCTCGGACATGTCAATGCCGTAGCAGTCGGGGTAGCGGATTTGCGGCGCGGTGGAGGCGATGAGAATTTTTTTCGGGTTGAGGCGCGCGAGGATTTTGATGACGGAATTTTTCAGCGTGGTGCCGCGCACGATGGAGTCGTCCACGCACACGAGTGTGTCGTCGGGCTGGATGGCGCCGTAGGTGATGTCGTACACGTGCGAGGCGAGGAGGTTGCGGTCGTTTTCCTGGCTGATGAAGGTGCGGAGTTTGATGTCCTTGTGCGCGACTTTCTCGGCGCGCGGCCAGCCGCGCATGATGAGGCGGTCAAGACAGTCCGCCGTCAGCGCGCCGTTTTGCGAGGCGCTGAGGATGGCGTCGCGCACTTCAAGCCGCCGCCCCAGCCGCAGTGATTCCAGCAGGCCGTGGTAGCCGATTTCCGCCGTGTTCGGGATGAAGCTGAAAACGGAGTGGTCGAAGTCGTGGTTGATTTCCCGCAGGATTTGCCCGCTGAGCAGCGCGCCGAGGCGTTTGCGTTCGCGGTAGATTTCCTGGTCGTTGCCGCGTGAGAAGTAGATGCGTTCAAAGGAGCAGGATTTTTGCGGCGCGGGTTCGTGGTATTCGCCGGTGGAGAACTCGCCGGTTTTTTTGATGACATAAACGCAGCCGGGCCTGGCTTCCTGAATGTTCTGGAACTCCAAGTCAAACACCGTCATCAGCGGCGCGCGCTCGGAGGCGAAGGCGACCGCTTCATCGTTGGCGAAGTAGAACAGCGGGCGGATGCCGGACGGGTCGCGCAGGGCGAAGGCGTCGCCGTTGCCGATGGCGCCGATGAGGGCGTAGCCGCCGTCCCACGGGCGCGCGGCGTTGCGGATGATTTCGACGAGGTTGAGCTGGTCGCTGATGCCCTGCGCAATGTCAGCGCCCTGCCGCCCCCCGTCGCGCAGTTTGCGGTAAATCGCGTCGTGCTCCTGGTCGAGATAAAAGCCGATTTCTTCCAGCAATGTTTGGGTGTCGGTGCTGAAGATGGGGTGCTGGCCGTGGTTGACGAGGCGTTTGTTCAACTCGCCGTTGTTGGTGATGTTGAAGTTGCCGGCGAGGACGAGGTTTTTGGTCGGCCAGTTGCTGCGGCGGAAGTACGGATGGCAGGCGCTGATGTTGTACCCGCCGGAGGTGCCGTAGCGCAAGTGCCCGAGGTAAATTTCCGCGCCGTAGTCGAAGTTGTTTTTGACCGTCTGCGCGAATTCCGGATGGATGGTGCCGCTTTTGACCATCGCCTCATATTGCCCGAAGAGTTTGCGGAAGATGCGGTCGAGCGGGTTGCGTTTCATCTCGCGCTCGCGGAAAATGTACGGGTAGCCCGGCTCGACATTGAGCTTCACCGCCGCGACGCCCGCGCCGTCCTGCCCGCGGTTGTGTTGTTTTTCCATGAGCAGGTAAAGTTTGAACAAGCCCCACAGCGGCGAGTTGTATTTTTCATAGTAATAGGATAGTGGCTTGAGCAAGCGCACGAAGGCGACGCCGCATTCATGTTTGATTGAGTCGCTCATAGGGACGCTCCGGTTCGCGGGGAAGTCATGGGGAAATGCTAGCGCACACACCGTCAGCGGACAAGAATTTTTGCCGCCGCGCGGGGCGCGGAGATTTTGTCCGCCACGCTGACACTGACTGCGCGGGACGGTGGATTTTCCCGCTGATAGTGATTGAAAATCGCCCGCGCTTTGCGAATATCGCTGGCCATGAGCAAACAAAAATCCTCCTCCGCAAAACCCCTCGTCGGCATTATCATGGGCAGCCTGTCTGACTGGGAAACCATGAAACACGCCGCTGACCGTCTCGACCAATTCGGCGTGCCGTTTGAGAAAAATATTATTTCCGCCCACC
Source organism: Verrucomicrobiales bacterium (assembly GCA_031279715.1). Taxonomy (GTDB): domain Bacteria; phylum Verrucomicrobiota; class Verrucomicrobiia; order Methylacidiphilales; family JAAUTS01; genus JAIRPN01. The sequence goes on from JAITHY010000242.1 coordinate 2,337, forward strand.
GCGCGCCAGAGGCGTTGAACAAATACGCCGCCACCGCCGCTGACCGCGGCTTGAAAATCATCATCGCCGGCGCGGGCGGGGCGGCGCACCTGGCGGGCGTCACCGCCGCTGTCACTCAACTGCCCGTCCTCGGCATTCCCATGGAATCGGCGTTGAAAGGCATCGACTCGCTGCTGTCCATCGTGCAAATGCCCGCCGGCATCCCCGTCGCCACCTTCGCCATCGGCAAGGCCGGCGCGGTGAACGCCGCGCTGTCAGCGGTCTCCATCCTCGCGCTGACGGACAAGACGCTGGCGAAAAAACTCGCCGCTTTTCGTGAGCAACAAACCGCGACGGTGCTGAACACCAAGTTACCGGATTGACAGGCGCTGACCGTGACCATTTTTTAGTCACGGTCAGCGGTCGTGCGCTCGGCTTCAGCGGCGAGGTCGGACAATTTTTTATCCAGCGCAAAGGCAATGCGTTCCGCCACGTCAATGCCGGGCAATCGCAAACCGCGCTCCAGCATTCCGACATACGTGGGATGAATGCCCGCCTTTTCCGCAAGAGTCTCCTGCGACAAACGCCGCTGCTGGCGGAGTTTTTTTATGAGCCGCCCCCAAATCTGGGTTGTTGGTTTTCTTGCCATCGCGTTGCGGGAAAAATACCGCGCATGACGCCAAAACCACACAGACAATAGTATTTACAGACTATTGTCTATAATGTAATATCGTGCCTTGAACATCAGCGCAACTTCGGCTGACGCTCAACATGGAAAAAACAACTATGAAATTGATCGGGAAAACCATCGCGCCAAACGGCCGGCAACGCATCTACTTTTTCGGTTTTCGTGTCGCGTCCTGGAACGCAAAAAAACAAAAAAACGCCCGGCTGCCGGATTTGATTGCCGCCGCCATTGCCGACCCGCTGGGTCTCGGCGGGCTGGAATTGAAGCTATGGAATCTTGGCGTGCCGCGGCAGTTTCATCATCTGTTTTACGAAATGCCCGCGGGCGCGGTTTGCATTGATTGCGGCGCCAACGCGGGCAAGTTCACCGACGCGGTGCTGCATCAGGGGGGGATATCCTATGCGTTTGAGCCAAACGCCGCCCTGTTCAATTTGCTGGAGCGCAAATACGCCGGCAACAGCCGCGTGCGCTTGTTCAAAGCGGCGGTGGGCGCGCGCGACGGCATGGCAATGTTTCATTTGCCCGTCGGCATGCGCGCTGACCCGGTTGCCGTGTGCGAGGAGGGCACGCTGCTCAGCCACCGCCAGCGCATGGATTTGCAACCCGCCGACGAGGTGAAAGTCATGGATTTGGCGGGGTTTCTCAAGCGGGAGTTTGGCGTTTTCAGTTCGGAACCGCCAGTCTGGCTGATAAAGCTGGACATTGAGGGCTGCGAATTTGAAGTGGTGGAGAGGCTGGTTGCGGAACAGGCGCACCGGTTCGCGCGGCATATTGTGGTGGAAACGCACGAGCGGTTTTTCGCCGACCGGGAAAAGCGTTTGGAGCGGTTGCGAAACACCATCAGCGCGGCCGGCGCAGACAACATTGAACTCGGATGGCTATGAATAACCAGTCTCAATCGGAATTTCAGAAGGGATTGTTGGGCAAAGGCGCGGCTTTTGTCCTGCGTCACATGACCAATGCAATCTTAACGCTGTCGGTGCTGCTCGTTTTATTGGCGGAGCAGCTGGAGGCATTCGAGGATTTTCCAAAGGAGCGTCGTCTTGGAAAAATGAAAACGAATAGGGATTGCCTCCAACGCCCGGCGCGCATAATGTCTGCCATGTTATTTTCCCGTAAAAACATCGCCGCCTTTTGCTGTCTCAACGCGCTGACCGCCGCCTTGCTGACGGTGGTTTGTTTCAACGTTTGCGGCATTGACGCGGATGTGTGGGGCCTGTTGTTTTCCCTGGCCGCTGATTGCGGGCATTATGGGCTGGCCGGTTTGCTGATGTTTGTACCGCTGATGTTGACGCGGCTCT
>JAITHY010000252.1 GCA_031279715.1 Verrucomicrobiales bacterium
GCAACTGGCCTCTTCCCATTCCTCGCCAAGCCGCAGCATGGACTGTATTGCAGGTTCAATTTCCATGCCCCGTTTTAAACTTCAGGCACGGCCTCTTCCACTCAATTTAGCGAGGAACCCTGTTTTTGTTCATACGAATGCTCCGGTGGGGGTTAAATGAGGCAAAACGGGAGTTGCCCGAACGACTCGGGGAGTTGCCCGAATGACTCGGGGAGTTGCCCGAACGACTCGGGGAGTTGCCCGAACGACTCGGGGAATTGCCCGAATGATTGCGCAAGTCCCTGCCGTTGTGTTAATTAAGCTGAAAACGCTCTGGGGAAGAGTAAAAAGGGCTGAAAAAACGGCTTGGAAGGCGGCAAAGATTCCGCCCCTTACGAGCGAACTAGGCGGAGGTGGCTCATAAGGCGAATTGTATTCTGCACCATAGGACGCCCAAGCTATACAAAAACCATGCCCCGTCAAGGTTTTTTTATAGTTTTTGAAAACTATTTTTCACGGAGGCGGGAATCTTCCAGAGCTAACCGACATCCAAGAACAGCATCCCAAAAGCAACTGTGTTTTTTAATTTTTTTTGGGAGGAGTGAAAGGGTTATGTTTAAGGGTGGCGCTGGCCGCGCCGCTGTCGCAGTTAAAAGGCGCCAGGCCTGCGAGAGCGGCGACCTGGTTGCGGTTGTAGGTGCCGAGGTTTGCCGCGCCGGGTCGGGACGCTTTTCCCGGCCAAACTTGGCCAGGACATCGAGCCGGTCGGTTTTGGCGAGTCGTCCCTCGCTTCTGGCGAAGTCGCGCACGCGGGCCGGGTTGATCACGCTGAGGGTGAGGTTGGCGGCAAAACAGGCGTCACGCAAGGCGTGATGGTAGCTGCCGGTGGCTTCGCAGATCAGGTGGTGTCCCGCGCAGGCGTTGACCAACTCGGTCAGGCCCCGGGCATCATTGGTGATGACGCGCGGGAGGTTGAGGGTTTCGGCGTGGATGTCAATTTTGCTTTTGGCGGCATCGGCGCCGACATAGATGGCATGGTCAGTCATGGCTTTTCCTTGTTGATGCGAACTCAGCGGCAAGCTAAACTTCCCACTGGTTCAGGCAACTGTTCAAGCTCAAACCAACAGGCGGCGGCGGATCCCGCTTTACGACGCACTCCAGGTGCCAGGGGCAACGCTCTCGCCACCGCCGAACCTGCGGGAGTTGCAACTCCCGCAGGTTCCCATTGGTTAAATCACACGTTAGTGTGCGATTCACCTATCACTTTACCACACCGGACTACATACAAGGGGGGGCGCCGCCACGCCGGCAAGGAGCGCCGCCACGTTGACGACAGAGTGTCGTCACACTGGCGGCAAGGCGTCGCCACGCCGCCGACAAGGGCATTTTGCGCCAAAAAAAGCGTGTATTTAAGGGGGAGGCCGGGCAGGCCCCGGCGTGCGAATCTGCGAATTTTACTTGAAATTTTTGATTTGTACGCCCGCAAGGATGCGGGTTTCCCACAGGCTGTCAACAACTTTTTTTAGGCCGAAAGACGGTGGCAATCCTGCGCGTCGTTGCTAGCGGAGGCTGGGCAGGCAAGTTTTGCCGGAGTCGCTGACGGCGTTGGAATGAGCCCCTGATGGATTGGCAAGACATTGCTTGCTGAAATCGCAATTCAATGCCAGCCTGTTCCCTTATGAAAAAAGTCATCCTCGCCATCCTCGGCATCAGTGTGCTGGGCGCTCTGATCGTCAGCCTGCTGGTTAATTTGTGCCTCATCGTCAGCGCCGGAGACCGCTCCAGCGGCAACACCCGCAGGTTTCACGAGGCATACCACTCCGGCAAACACAAAGGCCAAAAAGTCGCCATTATTGACCTGTCGGGAGTCATCAGCTACGGCGCGCCCGGCGGCTTGAACATGGCGGACGAATTCCTCGCCAAACTGGGGCAGGCCGCTGACGATGACACCACGCGCGCCGTCCTCGTCCGCATCAACAGCCCCGGCGGGGAAGTCACCGCCAGCGATGTCCTTTACCACGCGCTGAAAAAAGCGGACCGGAAAAAACCCGTCGTCTCATACATCCAGACCGTCGGCGCGTCCGGCGCGTACTACTCCGCCGTCGGTACGCGCCACATCATGGCAAACGAACTGAGCCTCACCGCCAGCATCGGCGTTATCATGCAAAGTTTGAATTTTCAAGGACTCGCCGACAAAGTCGGCGTGGCCAGCCTGACCTTCAAATCCGGAAAAATGAAAGACATGCTCAACCCCTTCCGCCCCGCCACCGACGAGGAAAAAACCTACGCGCAGGATTTAATCAACGAGACCTACGGCAAATTCGTCGGCATCGTCGCCAGGGAACGCAAACTCGATGAAACAGCCTTGCGAGAAGGCATCGCTGACGGTCGCGTGGTGAGCGGCAAGACCGCCGCCCGTGAGCATCTCATTGACGCCACGGGTTACATCGAGGACGCCCTGGCCAAGGCGAAAGAACTCGCCGGACTGCCCGCCGACGCCCGGGTGGTTGAACTGCAAGCCCCGTTCAGCCTTGCGCAATTATTCCGAATTTTTGGAAACTCACCACTGGAAAAAATCGAGCTGAACATCAGCCCGCGAAGCGCGCGGCTGGAGGCGGGCAAGCTCTACTACATCTCCGAGATGAGCCTGGCGCGCTGACCATGAACCCCACCGTCATTGTTGCTCTCCAAATAACGGCGGCGCTAACGGCGGCGGTTTTCCCCCTGTGGATTGCCTGCCGCCGCCAAAAACCCGGCCACACCCCTGAAATTCCGTTAAAATTACGCGACATTTTTTTTCCCGCAATCTTTCCAATGGCTGTTTTCAGCCTGTCCAGAAACTTTTGGTTTCTTGTCCCGGCCATCTTTATTTGGCTCATGATCATCGCCGGGACGTTTAAGAAACGCGGCGCGTCCGCCCCAAACTATTGGCAGCTTAACTGGCGCGACTGTTTTTCATATTTCAAAACCGCGACACTCTTTTGCCTGATTATTTTCCTGCCGCTGTCCATCACGATTCTAATCGTTGGGCAAATTTGCCTGTATTTCGGCTGCAAATTCACCCAACCCATCGTTGAGGAATTAATCCAACTCAACACCTGGAAACCAGCCGCCGCTTTTTTGACCGGCGCCGTCATCATCGCCCCGCTGTGGGAGGAACTGTATTTTCGCGGCATCTTGTACCCCGTGCTGAAAAAATTCATGCCCCTGGGCTGGGCGATGTTTGGCTCATCGCTGGCGTGGGCGCTCATCCATTGGCATTGGCCGGTGTTCCTGCCGTTCACCTTCCTTGGCTGCGCCCTGTGCCTGCTGTACGAACAAACCGGCAAAATCGGCAATGCCATCGCCGCGCATATGATTTTTAACACACTCAACATAACTCTGTTATTGCTTGAAAAATATTATGGCAACACCTGACAAACTCACCGAGGACCATTGGATCCGCCGCTGGCTCGCGCGCTGGGACATGCCGCGCAACCTCACCGTCAGCGCGGGCGACGACTGCGCCGTGCTGCCCGCGCCCGCCGCTGACCATGACCTCGTGCTCAAAACCGACGCCATCGTGCAAGACGTGCATTTCACCGTCAGCGCCCCGCCGCAACGCATCGGACAAAAAGCCGTCAACCGCGTCCTGAGTGATTTCGCCGCGATGGGCGCAACGCCGCTGACGCTGATGGTCAGCGTCGGCCTCCCGAAAAAACTCAACCCCGCCTTCGTGGAAAAATGCTATGCCGGCATGTCGCGCGCCGCCGCCAGGTTCAACGTCACCCTCGCCGGCGGCGAAACCACGCGCAGCCGCGAGTTATGGTTCACCGTCAGCGGCATCGGCAAAATCCGGAAAGGCACGGCCCTGCTCCGCTCCACCGCCGCCGCCGGTGACTTCATCTTCGTCACCGGCGCCCTCGGCGGCGCGCCGCGAACAAGCCGCCATTTGAACTTCACCCCGCGCCTCGCCGAAGGGCAGTGGCTCGCCGCCCATCACCTCGCCAGCGCCATGATGGACTTGAGCGACGGCCTTGGCAAAGACCTCCCCCGCCTCGCCGCCGCGTCAAGATTGGGATTCACCATCAGCGCCGCCGCGCTTCCCGTCACCCGCGGCCGCACCCGGCATGCCGCTGTCAATGACGGCGAGGATTTTGAATTGTTGTTCACCGTTCGTCCGGAAAAACTAAGCGCGCTGACCTTGACCTGGCCGTTCAAAACCAAATTCACACCCATCGGCGTCATGGTCAGCGGCAAAAAAAACGACACCGACGGCCTGACCTTCAGCGGGTTTGACCATCTGCGAACCCGCTCCACCTCACCCCTTGCCGGCTAGCCGACATTGTCCATTATTTCATTCGCGCCCCGCCAGCCACCGCTCCGCCTCAATCCCCGCCATGCAGCCGGCGCCGGCGGCGGTGATCGCCTGGCGATAGGCCGAGTCCGCGCAATCACCGGCGACGAACACCCCCTCCACGTTGGTGCGCGCACCCTTGACGGGAATGATGAAACCCGTCTCGTCCATGTCAATAACGCCCTTGAACAAGCGCGTGTTTGGCTCATGACCGATGGCGACAAACACGCCGGCACACGCCAACGTTGACCCTTCGCCGGTTTTCACGTTGCGGATTTTCACGCCCGTCACCTTGTCCTGGCAAACATCCAGCACCCCTTCCACCACCGTGTCCCAAACCGGTTTGATTTTCGGGTTCGCCAGCGTGCGCTCCGTCATCACGCGCGAGGCGCGCAGCCGGTCGCGACGATGAATCATATACACCACTGAACCGAAGCGCGTCAAATAATTCGCCTCCTCGCACGCCGAGTCGCCGCCGCCGATGACCGTCAGCGGCTGGTCGCGGAAGATGGGCAGCGCCCCGTCACACGTCGCGCAATACGTCACGCCCTTGTTCTCCAACTCACCCTCCCCCCGCACACCAAGGCGGCGGTGCCCCGCGCCAGTGGCGATAATCACCGACTTGGCCGGCAGCTCCCTGCCGTCCACCGTCAGCGTGAATGGCCGCCGGGAAAAATCCACCCGCTCCACCACGCTCATGTATTGCACTTGCGCGCCGAACCGGACCGCCTGCTCCTGCATCTCCATCATCAGCGTGTTGCCGTCCACGCCCTTGCTGAAACCGGGAAAATTCTCCACGACGGTCGTCGTCGTCAACAACCCGCCCGGTTGCGCGCCAGTCACCAGCAGCGGCTTGAGGTTTGCCCGCGCGGTGTAAATCGCCGCGGTCCATCCGGCGCAACCGGAACCGATAATGACCACATTTTCCATGAGTTTTGTTATAGGGAGAATGACCGTCAGCGCCAGTTTTTATTCTTTCCCCGCTGAAGATGACCGCTAATGTTGACGCCATGAGCCAGCCAGACAAATTCGAGGAAATCTTTCGCTTGCAAGCCGTGTTAAACAACCGCATCGGCGTCAACCTTGACCAGTTGCCCGACACGGAAAAAGCCAGGTGGGTGTTGAATTACACCCGCGCCATGTCGCAGGAAATGGCGGAACTCATCGACAGCGTCCCGTGGAAATGGTGGGCGAAGTATCAGCGGTTCGACGAGCAAAACGCGCGCGTGGAGGTTATTGACTTGTTCCACTTCCTCGTCTCCATCGCCCAAACGCTGGGCATGACCGCTGACGATGTGTTCCAAGCCTACGTCAAAAAGAACGAGGTCAACCATCAGCGGCAGGAAAGCGGCTACGTCAAAAAAGACGAGAATGACTCAAAGCACATTTGACACTGGCGCGTCATTCGTCCACCAACCGCGGCCACTTGGCGCGCCAGTCCTTGCGCAATGAGCGCGGGCGCCCGGTGCGAAGCTGCACCGTCACCATCGTCTGCCGGCAACGGCAGAATACCGCGCCGTCAGCGGCGTTGGAGATGACCGTCTCAATATAGAAGCGGATTTTCTCCATGCCCGCCAGCCGCGAGTGCGCCCGCAAGTCGTCACCGAGCCGCGCGGGTTTGAGATAATCAATCTCCGTGCGCGCCACCACCGGGCATTCCCCGGCGGCCATCGCCGTCAGCGGCCAGCCGAGTTTTTCCGCGAGGTCGGAGCGGGCGATTTCCACCATCCGCAAATACGCCGCGTTGTGCACCACGCCGCCCGCGTCTGTGTCAAAAAAGTACACCGTCAGCGGGATGATGATTTCGGGGGTGTCCGGCAACTCATGGTCAGCGTTCATATCCTGCCGATTTCCTTCTCCAGGCGCCTGACAACCGCCTTCAACACTTTGAGCCGCGCGAACCATTTGTAATTGCCCTCCACCAAAGTCCACGGCGCGTGCGACGGGCTGCACTTGGCGAACATGTCCTCCGCCGCCTCATTGTGCAAATGCCACTTCTCGCGGTTGCGCCAGTCCTCGTCGTTGATTTTCCAGCGCTTGTACGGGTCGGCGTCGCGCTTCTTGAAGCGCGCGAGTTGCTCGTCCTTGGTGATATGAATGTAAAATTTCATCAGGATGGCGCCGTCATCCACCAATGTTTTTTCAAACTGGTTGATTTCGTCAAAGGCGCGCCTCCATTCCTCCTTGGTGGCGAAGCCCTCGACGCGCTCAATCAGCACGCGTCCGTACCAGCTCCGGTCAAACACCGCGATTTCGCCGTAGCCGGGCAGCTTAATCCAAAAACGGCGCAGGTAATGGTTGGCATATTCCTGCGCCGTCGGCTTGACGATGGAATACACGCGCACCGAGCGCGGATCAAGCCGCTCCAAGGTGCGTTTGATGACGCCGCCCTTGCCCGCCGCATCCGGCCCCTCGAACACGAGAATGAGATTGCGCTTGGTCTGCCGCAACCGCGGTTGCAAATGCAACAAGTCAAGTTGCAGTTGCTCCAACTTCTTCCGGTACTTGGATTTTTCTTCGATTTGTTTCGTCAGGTCAAGGTCGGCGAGTAAACCCATAAGATGCTCACTTTACGAATTAAATCGCAAACCTCAATCCTAAAACTTGCCGCTGACAGCGCTCATAAAAACCTCAACCGCCAGATTTCGCATTTCAATTTTTCTTTTGTTGCTATAATCGGCGGATGGCCATTTCTCCACAAGTCATCGAACAAGTCAGGCAAGCCGCTGACATTGTGGACATCATCGGCGGCTATGTGCCGTTGCGCCGGGCAGGGGCCAATTTCAAGGCGCTCAGCCCGTTCAACAAGGAGAAGACGCCGTCGTTTTTTGTGTCACCGCAACGTCAGTCGTTCAAGTGCTTCAGCAGCGGACATGGCGGGGATGTGTTCAAGTTTTTGATGTTGTATGAGAATCTCGATTTCCCGGCGGCGGTGCGGCGCGTGGCGGAACGGGTGGGAATTCGCATCGAGGAGGAGCGGCGCGGGAACGCTGATTATGACCGGGAAAAGTTTCAACGGGAGCGATTGCTGGCGTTGCACAGCGAGGTGTTGGTGTATTGGCGCGAGTTGTTGCTGCACGATCAGCGGGCGCAGGCGGCGCGAAATTATATGCACGAACGCGAGATTCCGCAGTCGTGGATTCGGGATTTCGGCCTGGGCTTCGCGCCGGAGGCCTGGGATGACACGCTGCGCTGGGGAAAAGAGCGCGGGTACGACGAGTCGCTGATGCTGACGGCGGGTCTGTTGGTGCGGAACGAGGCGGGGCGGACGTATGACCGTTTTCGCGGGCGGCTGATTTTTTCCATCGCCAACGACCAAGGGCAACCCATCGCGTTCAGCGCGCGGCTGATGGACAGGGATGCGAAGGCTGCGAAATACATCAACTCGCCGGAGACGCCGATCTTCACAAAGAGCAAGGTATTGTTCGGTTTGCACCGCGCGAAGCGTCCGATTATGGACGAGGGGAAGGTGATTGTTTGCGAGGGGCAGATTGACGTGTTGCGCTGTCACGCCGCCGGTGTGCTCAATGTGGTGGCGCCGCTGGGGACGGCGTTCACACCGGAGCATGCGCGGATTATCAAACGGTTTACGAAGCAAGTGATTTTGTGCCTGGACGCTGACCGCGCGGGCTTGAGCGCGGCGGAGCGGGTGACGCAGATTTTGCTCGACCAGACCGACGGCATGGACGCGATGTTGCAAACGGAACTGGGCGTGCAAGTGGTACGTCTGCCCGCCGGCCATGACCCCGACTCGATGATTACGCAGGAGGGCGCGGAGGCGTTCAAGGCGCTGGTGGCGAAGCCGCAGGAGTACGTGGATTTTTACCTTGACCGCCTGCGTGAAACGCACGACATGTCCACCATCAGCGGGCGGCGGGCGACGATTGAAAACGCGGCGGCGTTCCTTGCGCGGGTGCCGAATCACGCTTACCGCGAGCAATTGCTTCGCCAGGCGGCGTTGCGACTCGCCGTCAGCGACACCATTTTACTGGAGCGGGCAACGGAGTTGGCGCGACAGGCGAAAAAATCCGCGCAACAATCCGCCAGCCGCGCCGCTGAGCGCGACCCAACGCCAAGGCGCGCCGAAGTGTTGAAGCCGCATCCGCTGATGGTGAACCTGCTGCAACTGGCCGCCGCCCACCCGCGGCATATTCCCGAAATACAGAAAAATCTCAACCCGCTGTGGGCGCGCGATTTGGCGGGGGCGCAGTTGTGGCAAAACCTCGTTGATATTTGCAATGAGGAAGACTGGCAGAAAATCACTGAAATTTTTCCGCGACTCGCTGACGATGAGCAGAATTTTTTGGCCGGATTGAGTTTGGATGAACTGGAGCAACAAAGCGACGAGGCGGTGTTGACCGGCTTGCAAAAGGTCATCAACCTAATTCATTTGAATTATATCCAGGGAGAACTGCAAATCATCTGGCGGCGCCTGGCGGATTCGGACACCAACAGCGCAACCCGCTCGTCGCTGATGATGACGATGCAAGATTTGCAGCGGCAAAAAAATTCTTGTCATGCCACAATGTCAGCGCCTCCCCAATCAAAGGACTGAGGCCGGATTCATTTGAAAAAAATTCTTGCGCCTTTTGAAAAACCGCCTATATGTACATGCTTTTATGACTTCGGAGAAACGCACCATTACCGCCGCGATTGGCCACAATCGTTTTTGAATCCCTATGCACCACCGCCGCCTCCGCCCAGTCACCGTCCCGCGCTTTTTCATTAACCAAAAAGGAGAGTAGTTATACACCCGTTCCAGCTCAGAGTTAACAACCGCATCCGCGCCCGCGAGGTTCTCGCCATCGCGCCGGATGGTCATTCCCTCGGCGTGCTTGATGTCCGCCAGGCGCTCGACGAAGCGCGCCGCGCCGGCCTCGACCTTGTCGAGGTCAGCCCCAAGGCGCGCCCGCCGGTGTGCAAGATTCTGGATTACGGCAAATATCGCTATGAAATTGCCAAAAAGGAAAAAGAGGCGCGCAAGCAAAATTCCGCCGCAAAGGTGAAGGAGTTGAAATTCCACGTCAACATCGAGGAACATGACTACGAGACCAAACTCCGCGCCGCCGAGCAATTCCTGTTCAAGGGCATGAAGGCGAAGATGATGCTCATCTTCCGCGGGCGCGAAATGCAGCACAAGGACCTGGGACAGGCGGTGGTGGCGCGGATTCGGAAGGACCTGGAGCACGTCGGCGCCGCCGATGCCGAGCCGAAATTAGTTGGCAGAAACATAAATTTGATGTTAACTCCTTTGCCCCAGCGCAAGCGGGTCAGAAAATTCACCAAGGAAACCGACGAGGAATTCGCCGACGACAGCGGGGACGCTGACGGTGAGCATCACGAGGAACACCACGAATAGGAAAAAATTATGCAGAAAAAAAGTTCAGCCAAAACGAAGAAAGCGGTCGCCAAACGGTTCAAGCTGACCGCCAGCGGCAAGCTCAAACGCGCGCAAGCCGGCAAACGCCACCTCGCCGCGTCCAAGAACCGCAAGCGCAAACGCCAGTTGTCAGCCAAGGAGTTCGTCTCCGAGTCGGACACCAAGCGCATGAAAGTTTGCTTGCCTTTTAATTGAAAAACTCTTTAATCGTTCGCTCGCAAAACGCAAAAGATTAAGGACAGGAGAAAAATTATGCCCAGAGTAACAAATGCCCCGGCCTCACGAGAGCGCCGCAAACGCGTGGTCAAAGCCGCCAGCGGCTTCCGCGGCAACCGCGGAAAACTGTACCGCTACGCCGCCGACGCGACGCGCAAAGCCAAACAATACGCCTACCGTGACCGCAAAGTGCGCAAACGCACCTTCCGCGCGCTGTGGATCACCCGCATCAACGCGGCGTTGAAGGAGTTTGATTTGACCTACAGCAAATTCATCGCCGGACTCGCCAGGGTGAAAATTGAGGTGGACCGCAAAATCCTCGCCGACCTCGCCGTCAGCGAGCCAAACGCCTTCGCCCAAGTGGTGAGGCTGGTCAAGGCCTGACGCCAACCGTCAGGCCTTCAAAACGCCGCTGACTTCACCGTCAGCGGCGTTTTTTGCCAAGCGGCCAAAACCGCCGGCCCCATTCGCACCCGTGATTGAAAAAAATATTTCAAATTCACCGTCAGCCGCTAATTTTTACCGAGCCATGATTGAAGACTTGCAACAACTCAAAGACCAGGCCCTGACCGAACTCGCCACAGCCGCTGATGGTGACGCAGTCGAGGCGTGGCGCATCAAATACCTTTCACGCCAGGGCTTGCTGCCAGTCTTCCTCGAAAAAATCAAAAGCCTGCCCAAGGAACAACGCCCCGCGGCCGGCAAAGCCGCCAACCTCGCCAAACTCACCGTCAGCGACGCTTACGAGACGAAAAAAGATCAGTTCAGCACCGTCACCAGCAGCGCCCCCGAAGACCCGACCCTGCCCGGCCGCCGCGTCCAGTGGGCCACGCAACACGTCGTCAACCAGACCATCGACCGCATCGTGCAAATCTTCCGCCGCATGGGTTTCGCCATCGCCAGCGGCCCCGAAATTGACACCGAGTTCCACAACTTCGACGCCCTCAACACCCCGGCCGACCACCCCGCGCGCAACGAACAGGACACCTTCTACGTGGACGCCCCCGCTGACCGCGACGGACACCGCCTCCTCCTGCGTTCGCAAACCAGCACCG
>JAITHY010000063.1 GCA_031279715.1 Verrucomicrobiales bacterium
CCGTGATGAAAAGCGCCGTGGTTTACCAAACACCGACGGAACGTTACGCGCCAACCGGCAGCGGCTTCGCCGTCGTCACCGACCCGTATTACGGCGCGAAGGGCGACGCTGAGACTGACGACACCTCCGCCATTAAAAAAGCCCTCGCCGCCGTCGCCAAGGAAGGTGGCATCGTCTTTTTCCCCGCCGGCGAATACCGCGTCACCAGCGAACTCATTGTCCCCGCCAACGTCGAGCTGCGCGGCATAAACGAATGCCCGCACCACGCCCAGACGCGCGGCTCCGTCATCGATGTCATCCCGGGCAAAGGCAACGCCGACGGCGCTCCATTCATCACACTGTCAGCGAAGTCCGGCTTGCGCGGCCTGACATTCCATTATCCTGAACTGGACGTGTTCGACATCCAGCCTTACCCGTGGACCATTCGCGGCGCGGGCGAGGGCGTGTGGATTGTCAACACGACTTGCACCTTCTCCTATCAATTTATCGACCTCGCCACCATCCGCTGCGACAAACATTACGTGGACTACGCCGCCGGTCACGGTTTCAAAACCGCGTTCAAAATTGGCGGCGGCAGCGTCGGCGGACGCTTGATCAATTGCCAACTCAATCCGAATTACTACGCCTTCACCAACAGCTACGCCAACTCGCCCGACCAACTCAGGAAAAAAACCGGGGAAAAACGCGATTTCTTCGAAGCCACCGACAGCTACGCCAAACAATACGGCGACGCCTTCAACATCGGCGACTGCGCCGACCAGATTTTATTCCACAACTTCGTCTTCGGCGCGCGGCGCGGCCTGGCGCTGACCGGCACCGCCACCGGACCCTCCGGCTGGTGTTTCGGCCACGGCAGCGACCAGTGCGGCTGGGGCTTGTACGCGGAAAAACTCGGCGCCAACGGCATGCCGCTGATTAACACCCAACTCGTCACCGTCAGCAGCAACGGCCCCGACAACGGCTACATCAAACTGGACAAACAATTCACCGGCGTCCTCTACCTCCTCGGCGTCAACGCCTGGGGCGGCCCCAACAACGCCGTCGAGGTGGACGGCGGACGGCTCATCGTCAGCGACCTCAGCGCCACCAACAGCGGCAACAGCGTCTTCGTCCTCCGTAACAAAGGCGCGCTCACCGCCATCAACACCCGCCTTGATAACTTCGGCACCATCCTCGAACGCTCCGCCGCCACCAATGACGCCAAACTCTACGGCACCCTCGTCGCCCGCCGGAACAACTCCTACTTCGCCGACGACCTCGACAAACTCGCTGAGGATGACCTCGCCGTCATCGCCACCCCCGACACCAACATCGGCATCGCTTTCCCCGAAGACAAAGCGCTGCCCGTGAAAGGCTGGAAAATTCGCGCCAACGCCCGCCAAGACGTCACCCAGCGCGCCATCGACGGCGACCTGGCCACCCGCTGGGACACCGGACGCGGCGCCAAGCGCGGCGACGAATTCATCGTCGAACTCGACCAAATCCGCACCATCAGCAAAGTCCGCCTCAACGCCACCGGCAGCGCCAATGACCGCCCGCGCCGTTTCCGTCTCTACCTGTCCACCGACGGCAAAAACTGGGGCGAACCCGTCGCCACCGGCCGCGGCGAGGAAGATTTGCGCATCGGCTTCAAGCCTCAACAGGCGAAATACCTCCGCGTCGTCAACACCTCGGACAACGGCAATTTCTGGTCTATCCACGAAATTCAAATCGCGGAATAACACCACGCAAACGCGGTTGCTTATTTTCGCCGCCGCGCGGCCAGGGCCGGGAGGGAGACGCTGAGGGTGAGCGGCATCCAGGTTGAGGATTCGGGGATGACGCTGAAGGTCAGCATCAATTGGTTGCCGCTGAGACTGAGCACGGCGTTGTCGTAAACCGAGGTGTCGTAAGCACCCAGTTGAAAATTGCCCGGCGTCAATCAGCGTGAAGGTGTGATCCCCGGCGCTCAGCGCGCTCAAGGCGTCAAAATTTACCGTGAGTCCGTCGTCCGCTCCAATGTAATTAAACGTCCCGACGGTCAATCTCAGCTGGCTGTTCTCCCCCTCGCCAAGATTAAAATGTAACGCCACTCCCGCCTCCGCGGACATGCCGCCGCTCAGTGTCAGCGCGCCGCGCGTCAGCTTGTTGCCAAAGCGATAAACATTAATCAATGGCCTTGAGCGTCAGCGTCGCTGACAATGACAACACGGACAAGGCCGCATATTTTTTAATCGTGGCGATATTCATAACAGAATAAACAAGGGGTTTGATTGCCCCTTGTTCCCTTGGTTTGTGGATTGATGGCATTGAGTAATCGTTCAATGCCGGAATAAAAGAGTGAGCAAACTTGCTTTTTAACGGAAAATATGAATTGGCGCAATCCTAGGCTGTGCCAATTGCAAACCATCTCAAGTCACTCATCATGCCGCCATATTTAAAAAACTATTATTCGTTACCAAGTGAATTTTTAATTTTTTTCGGCGGTATCCATGTGCGTTACAAGCGGATCTTAACATTCCGCCGCATGAACGTCGGCTGGTCCAGGTCCTCGCCGTTGAAAATTGTCGGCGCGGATTTCTCAAAGCGCCCGCGGTAGATTTTTTTGTCCAACGGCAATTCCTCTTGCTGCACGAAATACCGTTGCTCGGCACTTTTGCGCTCTGTAACGCCAAACAAGTCGGTGTCATTGTCAGCGGCTTGGGGGGCTTTGACCGGAGTTTCGTCCAGTTCGTCCGAAATTTCTTCCGCTGACGGCGCGTCCGCCATCAACTTCGGCTCAAAAGCAAACTCTTCGCGCGCCCTGGGTTTCGGCAATTCCTCCTCCTCCACGCCCATCTGACCGATCACCATCAGCGTCAAACCCAACGTGTCCGTCTCACACGGCTCCAAAATCGCCCCCGCCAAAATCGGCAGTTCGACAGGAATTTCCTGCCGCAGATATTCAAGCGCCGACTGAAACTCGCCCACCGACAAATTTCCACCGCCGCTCAAACACGCGATGACCGCCGCGCCCTTTGTCCATACCTGACCGTCAGCGAACAGCGGGCTGTTCAGCGTCTTATCGACCGCCTCGTGCGCACGGTCAGCGCCCGCGCCCGCGCCAAATCCCGTCCAGCAATTTTCCATCGTCACGCCGCCGCAATCGTGCTCGGCGAGCAGGTTGCGAATGTCAGCGAGATGAATTTGCATCGGCCCCTTGCGGTTCAGCACAGCGCGCAAATTCAGGCACATCCGCCCGACCAGGCGGTTCATCGTCGCGAAACCGTCGCGAATATTCACCTCCCGCCCCGACAAACCCGTCAGCCGCCCGTTTGACAAACACAACACCGCGTCCGCCTCGCGCCTCATCACCGTCAGCGCCTCCACCGTCTGATGCAAGCGCCGCTTGCCCTCAAACGCGAACGGCGTCACCGCCACGACAATCACCGTCGCGCCGAGTTGTTTCAACATCCGGCAAAACTCCGGCGCCATCCCGCTGCCCGTGCCGCCGCCCAACCCCGCAACCAGCACCGCGCTCCGCACACCTTGCAACAAATCAATCACCTCCGCCCGCTCTTCACGCGCAATCTCCGCTGCCAGTGACGGATCACCGCCAGCGCCCATGCCGTGAATTTTGCCCGCCCCCAACAGCCTCTTGTTGTCAAGCACCGAGCCTCGAATAATCTGCTCATCCGTGTCAAAACCAAACAGTGTCGCACCGTCGCGGCGCTCAAGCATAATCTGGTCAACCATATTGACGCCCGCCGAGCCAAGCCCGATGATAACGTGCCCCGCCAGACTGTTCGTGTCCGGCAAGCTGAATTCCCCGTCGTGTTTGAAGTCTATCATAATTCCTCCTTGTCAAAAAATCCGCATCGCCGCCAGCGCCTCCTGCATGGAACGCCGGAACCGCGCCCAGCCCGTCGGGCGCTCGTGAGTCAAGTCGTAATGCTGCGCATACCGCAGCAAGCCAAACACCGTGGACAAGTCCGGCCGCTTGTTGTAAGTCTGGTCGCCTTCCAATAAAAACTCGCGCACCAGCTGCACCGGCGCGGGGAAAATCTCCCCCGCCAATTGCTCCAGCCCCGCCACCTGTGACGCGCCGCCCGTAAGGTACACATTGCCCGAAACCTGCGACCACAAGCCCCGCGCCTCGATTTCATCGCGCACCAACTCCAGCGTCTCCCGCACGCGCAAATTCATAATCTTGCCCAGCGACTCCACGTACACACTGCGTTCATCCATGTTCATGTCCTTCTCAATGATAATGCGCGCGTTCGGGCGCTCGCTGACGGTGAACAAATTGCCGTGCTTGATTTTCACCTGCTCCGCCTTGGAAAACGGCAGCTTCAGCCCCAGCGCGAGGTCCTGCGTCACATGGTCTCCGCCAACCGCCAGCACGCCGGTGTGAGCCACCGCGCCGCCGGCATACACCGCGTAATCCGTCACGCCCGCGCCCATGTCAATGACCACCGCGCCCAACCCCTTTTGCGCCTGCGTCAGCACCGCCTGCGCGCTCGCGTACGACGACAGCGCGTAATGCACCACCTTCACATCCAATTCCATCACGCAACGAAACAATGTCTCCAGCCGCGTCCGCAGCCCGTGCACGATATGATAACTGGCCTCCAGCGTCTGCGAGTTCAACCCAATCGGCTCCATCGTCGGCGCGTCGCTGTCAATGTAATAATGCTGCACCGCGCTGTGAATGATTTCGTGCTCGGCGGGAATGGAATAATTCTCCAACTGCTCGTTCAGCCGCTCAACATGCTCCGCCGTGATACGGTGATCTTCCGAGTCAATCGGCGTCTTCAGCCGAATCGTCTTCGGCTCCAAATGCACGCCGCTGACGCTGAGATACACATACTCAATCATGCATTCCGTTTTCGCCTCGGCATCAGCGACAGCCTGCTCAATCGCTTGCTGCGCGAGCTGAAAATCAATAATCTCGCCCTTGCGAATTCCCGCTGACGGTGACT
>JAITHY010000097.1 GCA_031279715.1 Verrucomicrobiales bacterium
CGGTGCTCAAGCAAATCGACAACATTAACGTCAATGCCAATCTCATCGGACAGAGCAACAATGCGGCGCGTTTGTGGCTGCGGCAAGGTTTGGTGGATTACGCCGGCGGCGTGGTGATCATGGCCGGTAACAATATCAATGAAGCCAACACCGGCACGCTGCTGGTGGAGGGCGGCACGTTGAACATTTTAAACAACAGCCTGACCTTGGGTTACATCAACGGAAACGTCGCCGCGGGCGGCAAAGCGGTGGCGACTCTCAGCGGCGGGTTGACGCAAGTGAAGGGCGTGGCTTTTGGCGGTTCGAACAGCACGGGGAGTTTTGTCGCCAGCACCACGGCGACGTTGATCGTGAATGGCGGCACGCTGGCGATAGGCTCCGGCGGCATCACCAAAGCGTCCGTGGCCATGGCGGGCAATAACGTCATCCTCGGCGGCGGCGTGGTCAAGGCGTTGGAAGATTTCTCCGTGGATGCCGCCTTGCCGCTGACGTTGTTCGCCAGCGGCACGTTCGACACCAACGGCAAAGTCATCACCGTCAGCGGCGACCTCGCCGGCAGCGGCACGTTCACCAAGGCCGGGGCGGGGACGCTGTTGCTGGACGCCGCCAACAACACGTACGCCGGCGACGCGGTGGTTAACGCGGGGACGTTGCAAGTGAGTGGCACGCTGACGCTGGACACGCTGACGTTCAATTTGGACGGCGCGAACAGCGGGTTGGTCGGCGGCGGCGGCTCGCTGAGCATCACCAATCTGGTGATTAACACCGGCGCGGCGACGGGGAGCGGGGATTGGACATTGTTTGATTTGACGGGCCTGACGCTTAACGAGTTCACCGTCAGCGGCTGGAACAACACCTCGGGCAAAGTTTGGGAGTTGGGCGATTACAGTTTTGACGCCATGACCGGCGTGTTGAGTGTCATTCCCGAGCCGTCCACATGGGCGCTGCTGGTCATCGGTGGCGCGTTATTGGCGGCGACAAGACGCCGCCGCTGACGCTGCGCCATAATCCGTTTTGCGCAACCCCATTTTTCAAAATGAGGTTGCGCATTTTTTTTGCAAAAAAACGGATAAATAGTTGACTTTGGTGGGAGATTATGGGATAAAAGGGAGGATTGTGGTGGAAAAAATTTAAGTCGAGATAATATTGTCACTATGAGCGACGTTGTGAAATTGAGTTACACGGGCACGTTCGAGCACGCTTTCGATGAGAAAGGCCGTGTTACGGTGCCGCGTGAGTGGCGCGGCGAGGGGTTCGAGTCGCGCCTCTACGTCGTGCCATCGTCAGCGGGATGTCTGAAAGTATTGACGGGCAGCTGGCTTGCGGAAAAGACACGTGAACTGGCGTCGCTGCCGATGAGCGATCCGCGCCGCAAGCAATTCGACAAACTCGCGCCGTTCATGCAGGGTGTCGAGCTTGACCCGCAGCATCGTGTCATGGTGCGCGAGTCGCTGCGTGTGAGGGCGAAGTTGAAAAAGGCCGCGGTGCTGGTGGGGCGGTTTGACCATTTTGAAATTTGGGATGCGAAGGTGTTGCGCGCCGCCGGCGGAAACGAGCCGCTGACGGTGGAAGAGGCCGGCTTGTGAGCGCGCGGGCGCACACTCCGGTTTTGTTGAAAGAGGTTATGGAAGCGTTGCGGCCAACGACGGGGAAACGGATGCTTGACGCGACTTTTGGTCGCGGCGGGCATAGCCGGGCCATGCTGGCGGCGGGCGCTGACGTGGTCGCTCTTGACCAGGACGCTGACGCTGAGCGCGCGGCGGCGTCACTGTCAGCGGCGTTTCCGGAACGATTCAATTTTCGCCGGACGAATTTTTCGGCATTGGCGGCGGTGCGGGACGAGTTCGGAACTTTTGACGGAATTTTGTTCGACCTCGGCGTCTCTTCGCCGCAACTGGACACGGCGGAGCGCGGGTTCAGTTTTCAACTCGACGGATTTTTGGATATGCGGATGGACCGGGACGCCGCCGTCAGCGCGGCGGATTTGGTGGCCAATTTGGGCGAGCGGGAGTTGGGCGGCATTATTTTTCAATACGGCGGCGAGGCGCGCGCGCGCCGCATCGCCCGCGCCATCGTCAGCGCGCGGCGGCGGGAACCCATCACGCGCACGGCGCGGCTGGCCGCTGTTGTTGAGGAGGCGGTCGGCGGCCGGCGCGGGGCGAAAATTCACCCGGCGACGAAAACGTTTCAGGCGCTCCGCATCGCTGTCAATGACGAACTGGGCGCGTTGCGCGCGGCGCTGACAGTGACGCCGTCGGCGTTGCAAAAAAACGGGCGGCTGGGCGTGATTAGTTTTCATTCGCTGGAGGACCGGATGGTGAAGGATTTTATCGCCACCCGCGGCGAGCCGGAAATTCGCGGCGAACGTTACGCCTTCGGCAGTCCGAATCCCGATTATTGTTTCCGCAAGCTGGGACGCTGGCTCCCCGCTGACGATGAAGTCAAGCGCAACCCGCGCGCCCGCAGCGCCCGCCTGCGCGCCGCCGAGAAAATCATATGAGCCGCAACCGCGTCAAACCCGCCAACAGTTTGCAAATTCACAAGGTGTGGAAACTGATCACCGTGATGCTGGTGCTGACAATATGCGGACTGGTGTACGTTTATTTGCAAGTGAAGAACGGCAGGCTGGCGAAGGACATTGAGCGGAAGGAGGGCGAGTTCAAGCAATTGGTGGAGGAGTCGGGGCGCCGGGCCTTGGAATTTCGCAAATTGACCGACCCGTCGGTGTTGCGGCGGCGCGTGGCGGTGGTGTATCCCGACATGGTCGAGTCGAACCGGCTGACGGAAATCGACGCGCAGAGCTTTCATGGTTCCGGCAAGATGGTGGCGCGGAGCCGCGATTATCCACAGAGCGTGAGCGGAGGAAACTGACGTGAATAATGTGATGCGAGTCCGGGCGCTGACCGTGATGGTGTTTTTCGCCGCGGGGTTCACCGTCGTTTCCGCGCGGCTGGTTTATTTGCAGGTGTTATGTCATGAGCAATACGTGAGGGAGGCGGCGCTGACACAGGAGCGCGTGGTGCCGGTCGCCGCCAGGCGCGGGCGCATTCTTGACTGTCAGCGGCGCATTTACGCACAGAGTGTCACGGTGACGGATTTGTTT
>JAITHY010000157.1 GCA_031279715.1 Verrucomicrobiales bacterium
ATGGTGACATCCACAACGAATGCATGCGTTTGTCTTGCTTTTTGGGGTAAATCGCCCGCCATCCCATCAAAAAGGCGGCTTATGGTTCCCGTCCATTTCAACGCAGGTTATCGCCATCAGTTCAGATTTTCAACCGCGCGAAAAATTTTTTGCCTGCCTGCAACACCTCGCCGCCGTTGATGGTGAGGGTCGCCTTTGGGTCGAGCAGTTTTTCGCCGTTGAGTTTCACACCGCCCTGCTGGATGAGCCGCCGCGCCTCTCCGCCGCTGGCGACGGCTTTCAACTCCTGCAACAATTTCACGATCCAAACCGGATTTTCACTGACGGTGAACTCCGTGAGATCCGCGGCGCGCAAATCCTTTTTGGAAAATTTCAGTTCGAAATCCGCGCGCGCGCCGTCAGCGGCAGCGGCGCCGTGGAAGCGGCGGACAATCGCGGCGGCGAGTTGTTTTTTCGCCTCCATCGGATGCGCGGGCGCTGACGGTGACAAGCCGTAGTTCGCGCCGATCAGCCCGCGCCAGTTTGCCATTGTCCCGTCGCTGATGGACATCGCCTTGCCGAATATTTCCGCCGGCGATTCCGTGATGCCGATGGAATTGCCGAGGGATTTGCTCATTTTGTGCACGCCGTCGAGACCGGTCAGGATGGGCATGACCATGACGATTTGCGGTTCCTGCCCGTGAATTTTTTGCAAGTCGCGCCCGACGAGGTTGTTGAACAATTGGTCGTTGCCGCCAAGCTCGGCGTCGGCGCTGAGCATGACCGAGTCGTAGCCCTGCATCAGCGGGTATTGAAATTCCATGAGGCTGATGGTGGCGCCCTCGGTGTGGCGTTTCTTAAAATCCTCGCGCTCCAGCAACTGCGCGACGCTGACCATGGAGTTCAGCCGCAGCACGTCGGCGTAGGTGAGTTTGCCGAACCACTCGCCGTTGTGACGGATTTCCGTCTGCTCGCGGCGGAGCACTTTGAACACCTGGTCGGTGTAGGTCTTCGCGTTTTCGGCGATTTTTTCCGGCGCGAGCGGCGGGCGTGTTTTTGAGCGTCCGGTCGGGTCGCCGACACGCGCCGTGTAGTCGCCGACGACGATAACCGCGAGGTGACCGAGGTCTTGGAACTGGCGGATTTTGTCGAGCACAACGACATGACCGAGGTGCAGATCCGGCGAGGTCGGGTCGAAGCCGAGCTTAATGCGGAGTTGCCGGCCCGATTTCAATTTTTCCTCCAACTCCGCGCGGGAGTGGAGTTGGTTGACGTTGGACGCCAGCAGTTCGACTTGTTCCGGGATTGAAAGGTTGTTCATACGAAAAGGCAAACTTTAGCGGCAAAAGAACGCGAGGGACACAAGATTTTTAGCCGCTGACTGTCAGCGGTTGAAAAATTTGTCATCTCGCGCCCATGATAAAACGCGGGACGCCGTTCAAATCTTTGCGGATTTCCACGCGGGAAAATCCGACATTCGCCAGCAAGCCGCTGACGGTGACGGCGTGTCCGGCGCCGGTTTCGAGAAAAATATGCGTGGTGCGCTCGCCGGTCATGGCAATAAGCGGGCGGATGAGGTCGAGGCCGTCCTTGCCGCCGCGCAGGGCGAGCGCGGGGTCGTGGGCGACCTCGTCGGGCAGGGCGGACATCTCGGCGTCGGTGAGGTAGGGCAGATTGGCGGCGATGACGTGTTCACCGTCAGCGGGCGGGAGCAAGTCGTGTTCCCGCCAGGTGACGTTCGTCATCGTCAGCCGTGATTGATTTTTGCGGGCCAGGGCTAGGGCGTCGGCGCTGATGTCCACGCCGACGATATTCCAGCCGGGCAGCTGTTTCGCCACCGTCAGCGCGATGATGCCGCTGCCGGTGCCGATGTCGTAAAGGGTGCCGACGGCCTGTCCCTTGAGCGCGCTGACAATCCACTCGACCAGCACCTCCGTTTCGGGACGCGGGACGAGGGCTGCCTTGCCGCAGAAAAAAGTTTCGCCGTAAAAATGGGCCTCGCCGAGGATGTGTTGCAGCGGTTCACGGTCAGCGCGGCGTTTGACCAGGGGACGCAGGGCGTCAAGCTCGCTGACCGTCAACTCGCGCTCGAACTGCACATACAGCGCCATGCGCGGCAGCTTCAGCACGTGGGCGAGCATCAGCTCAATTTGCAGGCGCGGGGAATCCACTCCCTTTTGTTTGAGGAACAGCGCGGTTTTTTCAATAAGTTCCAATATTTTCACGATAATTTTTGAGTGGACGACTGTTCCAGCGCGTCCGCGGCGGCGGCGATTTCGGCGGCTTTTTTGCTGTTGCCGACGCCGCGTCCGAGCGTGGCCTCCCCGGAGTGGACGCTGACTTGGTAAATCTTCGCGTGGTCGGGGCCTTCCTCGTGGTCGAGGATGTATTCTGGCGCGCCTTTGCCGGCGGCTTGCAGGAGTTCCTGCAGGACGCCTTTGGGATTGGACAGCGCGGCCTGGTCCTTTTGTTTCTCGACGAAGGCGTTCAACAACGGCTCCAGCCAGCCGGTGACAGTCTCGAAGTCGCTGTCCATGAAGATGGCGCCGATGACGGCTTCCATCGCGTCGGCGAGGTTGGAGCTTTTGACGCGGCCGCGGTTCTTGATTTCGCCGTGGCCGAGAACGAGAAACTGGCCGAGGCTGAACGTCAGCGCCATGTTTTCCAGGGCGTTGCGATTGACCACGGCGGCGCGCAGTCGGGTGAGCCATCCCTCGTCGAAGTTTTTAAATTGTTGGAATAATTTTTTGGTCAGCACCAGTTGCAGAACGGCGTCGCCGAGAAATTCCAGCCGCTGATTGTCACGGATTTTGCGGTGCAATTCGTGGCCGCGCGAGGGGTGGGTGACGGCCTCCTCCAGCAGCGCGGTGTTATGGAATTGGTAGCCGAGGATTTTTTCGAGTTGCGGGAGCGTGTTCATGGGTGACGGTCAGCGGGCGCGCGGGTGGAATTGTTGGTGGATGGCGCGGAGGCGCCCCTGCTCCACGTGCGTGTAAATTTCCGTTGTGCTGATGTTCGCATGGCCGAGTAGTTCCTGAATGATACGCAAATCCGCGCCGCGACTCAACAGGTGAGTTGCGAAGGAATGGCGCAGCAGGTGGGGGTGGATGTTTTTGCCAAGGTCCGCGCGGCGCGCGGCGTCTTTGACCACCTGCCAGATGCGCGCGGTGGTGAGCCGCCGACCGCGACGGCTGATGAACACTTCGCCGCCGGTTCGGGGTGTGACCAGCAGCGGGCGCGCGGCGCGCAGGTATTCATCAAGCGCGGCGCAGGCTTTGCCGCCGATGAGGACGAGGCGTTCCTTGTTGCCCTTGCCGATGACGCGGGCGGCGCCTTCGCGCAAGTCGAGGTGTTCCAGCCGAAGCGTGACCAATTCGCCGACGCGCAGGCCGGCGGCGTAGAAAGTTTCCATGATGGCGCGGTTTCGCAAGCCGAGCGGTTCATTGCCCCATTCAACCTCCAGCAATGCGTCCACCTCGCTGACGGTCAGCGTTTCCGGCAGATAGCGGAACAGCCTGGGCAGCTCCAGCAATTCCGCCAGATCCGGCTGGATGGCGTGCTCTTTTTTGAGGAAGCGGAGCAGGTTTCGCAACACGACGATTTCCAATTTCAGCGACGCGGGTTCGAGCTTGCGCCGCTCCTTTTGCTCGGCGAGATACGCCTGCAACAGGGGCAGAGTGAGCTGACGCCAGTCGCTGACGCCGGCGGTTTGGTCGAGCCAGCCGGCGAAACGCTCCATGACCAGGCGGTTGGCCAGCTGGCTGTTGGCGGCGTGCCCTTTTTCCAAGGCCTGCCACGCGAGGCATTCTTCGATGCGGCAACGGTCAATCATGTGATGGCGTGATGCTAATCAAATTCACGGGAACAGGCAACTCATCCGTGTTGGTCGGCGGGCGGATAGGCTCAAAAAATGTTCGTGTATTCCTTGGGTTCCGTGGTTTAATCCTCCCATGCGGCGCGCTGTTTATCCCGGAAGTTTTGACCCCATCACCAATGGGCACCTTGACATTTTAAGCCGCGCGCTGCGGATTTTTGACGAAGTCATCATCGCCGTCGCGCGGAATGAGAACAAATCACCGTTGTTCACCCAGGAGGAACGGGCGGAGTTGAACCGCGAGGCGATTAAGTCATTGCCCGGATACGAGCGGGCGCGGGTGACCAGCTTCAGCGGGCTGCTGGTGGATTATGTGCTGACGCAGCAGGCGACGGCCATCATCCGCGGGTTGCGGGCGGTGTCGGATTTCGAGTTTGAGTTTCAACTCGCGCTGATGAACCGGAAGTTGCAGGCTGACATTGACACGATTTTCCTCATGCCGAAGGACAATTACACCTACCTCAGCTCCAGCTTGATCAAGGAAATCGCCAGAATGGGCGGCAATATTGACTGTTTTGTCCCGCCGTGCGTGCAGCGGGCGTTGAAACACAAAATCTTCCACACCGCATGAAAATCAGACTCGCAGATTTATGGGACGGGGCGCTTGACTTGCAGGGCCAGCTCGCGCCGGAGCCGTATGACCTCACCGTCAGCGGCGGGGAGCAATGGTCGCCGCTGACATATCGCTTGCACGCCGAGATTCTGGGCGAAACCGAGTTGCTCGCACGCGGCGTCATCACCGCGGCGCTGACGGTGCCCTGCGCCCGCTGCCTTGAACCCATCACGCTGACCGTCAACGTGCCGGAGTTCACCGTCAGCGTGCCGTTCACCACGGAAGAGTCAATCGACTTGACGCCGATGCTGCGCGAAGATATTCTTCTTAGCTTGCCAATGGCTCCGAGCCACAGCGATGTCGGCGGTCACTGCCCGCCCCAGGTGGAGAAGTTGTACCACGCTGACGCTGACCGTTACGCCGAACAGAGGCGTAGCGAGACTTGGGGCGCGTTGGACAAATTGAACGAAGAAAGAAAGTAGATTATGGGCGTACCAAAAAGAAAAACCTCGAAGATGCGTTCGCGGATGCGCAAAGCCTCCCACCGTAAAGACCCGCTGCAACTCCGCACGGACAGCAAAACCCACAGCGCGCACCGCTCGCACACTGTGGACCCCAAAACCGGAATGTACCGCGGTCGCCAGGTGCTGACCGTCAGCGTCGAAGGCTGACCGTGAGCCTTCTCATCGGTGATGAGAATCGCGCTTGATGCCATGGGCGGGGATTTTGCCCCCGCCCATCCCGTGCACGCCGCCGTGGAAGCTCTGCGGAACTTTCCCGCCATCGCGAGCCTGATTTTGGTCGGTGACGAGGAACAAATCCGCCGCGAGCTGTCCAAACACGGTGTCGTGGCCGCTGACCGTGTGCAGATTGTGCATGCCACGCAAATTGTCACGATGGACGACAGCCCCGTGGAGGCGGTGCGGAAAAAGAAGGACAGCTCCATGTGCCGCGCCGTTGACCTGGTCAAGGACGGCAAAGCGGACGCCATCGTCAGCGCGGGCAACACCGGCGCGCTGCTGGCGGCCAGCACAATCAAACTCCGCGCGCTGCCCGGCGTTGA
Organism: Verrucomicrobiales bacterium; assembly: GCA_031279715.1. Lineage (GTDB taxonomy): Bacteria > Verrucomicrobiota > Verrucomicrobiia > Methylacidiphilales > JAAUTS01 > JAIRPN01. The sequence goes on from JAITHY010000157.1 coordinate 5,470, forward strand.
CCGCGCCGCGCTCGCCGTGGTCATACCGAAACGCGAGGGGATTTTCGTTCTCATGGACGCGGGTGCCAGCGTGGACGCCAAGCCGGAAAACCTCGTCGATTACGCCGTGATGGGCGAGGCGTACTGCCGCCACATCCTCCGCATCCCCGACCCGAAAATCGGCACCCTCAGCAACGGCGCGGAGGAGGGCAAGGGCAACGAGTTGTCCAAAACCGCCTACGACTTGCTGAAAGAGGCGCCCGTGAATTTCATCGGCAACATCGAGGGGCACGCTCTGTTTGACGGCGCCGCTGACATTGTGGTGTGCGACGGCTTTGTCGGCAACATCGTCCTCAAAACCATTGAGAGCCTCTCCAAGCTGACGTTCAAAGTCATCAAAGAAGAACTCACCGCAAACTTCGTCCGGCTCGCCGGCGCGATGCTGGTCCGCAGCGCCTTCCAAAATATTTCCAAAAAATTCAACGCGGACATTTACGGCGGCGCGCTGCTGCTGGGGGTGAACGGCATCGTCATCAAGGCGCACGGCTCATCCTCAGCGCTGGCGTTGTATAATTCCCTGCGCGTCGCCGTCGAAGCCGTGGACAACCAGGTGAACCCGCACATCGTCGAGAACATTGCCAAAATCCATGATTTGTGAAAAATGAGCATGCGGGTTGAGTTGGTGGTGGCGCGCTATCAGGAGGATTTGGCCTGGACGCGGAATGTGCCCGCTGACGTTCGTGTGACGGTGTACAACAAGGGCGGGCCGCTGACGGTGAGAGCGCGAACGCTGCCGAATGTCGGGCGCGAGGCGCACGCGTATCTTTGGCACATTGTGAATCAATACGACGCGCTGGCGCCGCTGACGGTGTTCACGCAGGGGCGTCCGTTTGACCATGCGCCGGATTTGCACACGGTGTTGCGCGCCGTGGCGGGCGGGCCGCTGACGGTGGACAAGTTTAAGTGGCTGGGGTTTTTGGTGGACACGGATGACCGGCGGGGGCGGCGTCTGTTTGTGCCGTGGAGCAAAAATGTCTTGCGCGAAGAGTTGCCGTTGGACGAATTTTACGAGCGCTTGCTGGGCGAAAGGGCGCCGGAGTTCTTTCGGTTTTACGGCGGGGCGCAGTTCATGGTCAGCGCGGCTGTGGTGCGGCAGCGGCCACTGGCGTTTTACCGGCGAGCGCTGGAGTTGACGGTCAGCGTGCCGTTGGCGGCGCATTGTTTGGAGCGAATGTGGGACCGGGTGTTCGGCGTTTGCGGGGTGACGGATGAGTTGATGCGGGGGCGGGCGACGGTGTATTTGAAGAGGATTAAGGCGAAATGAAGCGGCGGATTTATCTGGACAATCTGACCACCACGGCACTGTCAGCGGCGGCGCGGGCGGCGATGCTGCCGTTTTTGTCGGAGGAATTCGGGGCGCCGCAACAGTTGTGCCGCGAGGGGGCGCGGGCGGCGCGGGCGGTGGCGGTGGCGCGGGAGCGGGTTGCGGGCTTGGTGGGGGCGCGGCGGGTGGATGAGGTTGTTTTTACGGGGAGTGGCAGTGAGGCGGGAAATCTCGCCATCAAGGGAGTGGCCTTCCATGCCGCTGACGGTGAGCCAAGGCACATCGTGTC
>JAITHY010000203.1 GCA_031279715.1 Verrucomicrobiales bacterium
CTTCACCGCGTCGCTCAGCACCAGCGCCCCCGCCGCCACGCCGCTGACGGTGACAAACACCACCGCGTTGCCTCTCCCCTCCTCCTCGCACGCCGCCGCGGTCAACAACTCCGGAAACACCGCGCCGTACCGACTGATAAATTCCAGCTTCCCAACCCGAACCGATTTCCCGCCCGCGTCCGCCGCCACCCCCTCGCCCGTGTTCGCGTAAAAATTTTCCGCCACCGGCACCGTCAGCGACCGCGCATGCGCCGCCCGCGTCACCGCCCGCGCCAATGGATGCTCGCTGTGCGCCTCCACCGCCGCCGCCAACCCCAACAATTCATTTTCATCCACCCCGCTGACCGTCAGCACCCGCGCCAACTCCGGCTTGCCCGCCGTCAGCGTTCCCGTCTTGTCAAACACCAGCGTCCGCGCCCGCCCCAGCGCCTCCAGCGCCGCCGCCTCCTTAATCAACACCCCCGCCCTCGCCCCGCGCCCGACACCGACCATCACCGACAGCGGCGTCGCCAGTCCCAGCACGCACGGGCACGCAATGATGAGCACCGTGATGCCCCTGACCATCGCCGTCGAAAATTCCGCGCCCGCCGCAAGCCAGCCCGTGAACGTCAGCGCCGCCGCCAAAATCACCCCCGGCACAAACCACGCCGCCACCCGGTCCGCCAACCGCTGCACCGGCGCGCGACTCCGCTGCGCCGCCGCCACCAACGCCGCGATGCGCGCCAGCATCATCTCCCCGCCAACACGCCGCGCCCGCACCGTCAGCGACCCGCCGTCGTTGAGCGTCCCGCCCGTCACCTCATCACCAGCGGCTTTGTCCACCGGCAACGGCTCGCCGGTCAGCATGGCTTCGTCCACCGCCGACCGGCCGCTGACAATGACGCCGTCCACAGGAATCTTCTCCCCGGGCCTGACCTGCAACAAGTCACCGACAGCGACCGCGTCGAGCAAAATTTCCTCCTCCGCCCCGCCGCGCAACCGCCGCGCTTTCTCCGGCGCCAGACTTAACAATTCCCGAATCGCCGCGCCGGTTTTGAACCGCCCGCGCAACTCCAAAATCTGCCCAAGCAACACCAGCGTCACAATCACCGTCGCCGCCTCAAAGTACACCGGCGGCATCCCGTGATGCGTCACCGTCAGCGGAAAAATCCGCGGCGCCAGCACCGCCAGCACGCTGTAACCAAACGCCACGCCCACCCCCAGCGTAATCAGCGTGAACATGTTCAGCGCCCGCCACCCGCGCGCAAAAAACGGCGCCGCCAGCCCCAACACCACCGGCGCGCTGCATAACAACTGCAACCGCGCCGCCAGCACCGGCTCCACGCTGACATTGAAAAAATGCCCGCCCATGTCCAGCGCCACCACCGGCAAAGTCAGCGTCAGCGCCACCCAAAACCGCCACGTCACCGCCCGTAACTCCGCCGCCTCCCGCCCCTCAACCACCCGCAAACCCGCCACCTCCACACGCGGCGCCTCGCAGCAACTCGGCGGCCTGGCCTGGCAATCCTCTGTCCCTTGTTCGCTCATAAAATTAAAACCGCATCCACCCGGGCATTTCCCTCAAATCTTCCGGCGCGCGAAAATTAAACACGGATACTTGACCCAACTCCTCCACCAACGCCGGATTCGTCGCCGCCGCCAAATCAGCGCCGTCAGCGGGGAAATGATTGACAATCACCCCCGCCAACTCACACCCCGCCGCGCGCGCGCTCTCAATCGTCAACAACGTATGATTCAACATCCCCAGCCCCGCCGGCGCGACAATCACCACCGGCAACTCCAACTCCCTCGCCCAATCGCGCACCCAATATTCCCGCGTAATCGGCGCCAGCCAGCCACCCACCCCCTCCACCAACAACGGCCCCTCACACCGCGCTGACCATGACCCCACCGCCGCCGTCAGCGTCAGCGGTTCAACCCCCACCCCCGCCGCGCGGCCCGCCGCCAGCGGCGACAACGGCGCGTCCAGCCGCACCGGATTAATCTCATCCACCGTCAGCGCCCCGTCATTGGCAGCGGCCAACCGCTCCGCATCCCCGCGCCCGCCGCATGACACCGGCTTCAACGCCAGCGCCGGAATCCCCCGCCGCCGCAACTCCCTCACCCACGCCGCCGTGACAAAAGTTTTTCCAACTCCAGTCCCAGTGCCTGTGACAAATCTTCCGTTCATAATTTTTCAAACCACCTCCCCAATCGCCCGGCACAACGCGCCAACCATGAGTTCCACTTCCTCCTCCGTGGTCGTGTACGGCGGCATCAGCAGCAGCACATCCCCCGCCGGCCGAGTCAGCAAACCGTGCTCCTTCGCCGCCGCGCACACGCGCGCGCCCACGCGCAGCGACGGATCAAACGGCTCGCGGTCAGCGGCGTTTTTCACCAGCTCGACGGCGAGAACGCCCCCCTCCTGCCGCACATCGCCAACCGCTGACAACGACCAAAATCGCTCATGCGCCGCCGCGAACGCCGCCGCCAGACGCCGCTGACGGTCCGCGCACCCGGCGCTTTGCAAAATGTCCAGCGTCGCCAGCGCCGCCGCGCAGCCAAGCTGGTTGCCCGTGTAACTGTGCCCGTGAAAAAACGTCCGCCCCGTGTCACCGCGAAAACCGTTGAAAATTTTTTCCGTCGATAACGTCGCCGCCAGCGGCAGATAACCGCCCGTGAGACCCTTCGCCAGCGCCACCAAGTCCGGCGACACAGCCTCCTTCTGCCACGCGAACATCGCCCCCGCGCGCCCGAATCCGGTCATCACCTCGTCCAAAATCACCAGCGCGCCGTGCCGCTGCGCGACCGCGCACGTTTCCGCCAGCCACCCGTCGGGATGCATGATGAACCCCGCCGCCCCCTGCACGCGCGGCTCAATCACCCACGCCGCCACGCGCTCACCGTCAGCGGCGAATTTCTGCTCCACGGCCGCCACGCACTCGCGCCCGCACCGCGCATAACTGCGCGCGTCAGCGCGCCGCGGTTTGGCCTTGTTGAACGGGCAGCGGTAGCAGTACGGCGACATCACCTCGTCCGACTCGAACAACATTTGCCGGTAACAATGATGAAACAACCGGCTGTGCCCGACGCTCATCGCGCCGACCGTGTCGCCGTGATAACCCGCTGACAGTGACACAAATTTTGTCCGCCGCGGCTGGCCGTTCTGCGCGAAAAACTGATGCGTGATTTTCAACGCCGCCTCCATCGCCGTCGCCCCGTCATCGGAAAAAAAACAGCGCGTGAGACCGTCACTGTCAGCGAGTTCCACCAGCCGTTTCCCCAACACCGGCGCAAGTTCGTTGGTCAAGCCAAGAAACGACGAGTGCGCGATACGGTCAAGCTGCGCCTTGATGGCGGCGCTGACGCTGGCGTTCCGGTGCCCCACGACATTCGTCCAAATCGAGGAATTGCCGTCGAGATAACGCCTCCCCCGCTCGTCCACGAGCCACGAACCGTCGCCGCTGACAATGACCGTCGGCTCATAATCAGCGGCGAGCCAGGCATCCGTCGGCGTGAACGGGTGCCACAAATATTTTCTGTCCAACGCGGCAGGCATGCGGAAACTTTAGCCGCAAAAGCACGCAAAGAACACGAAGAAAAACAGGCGCTGACGGCGGACACTTCCCCATCACCACGGGGCAATGATGTTTTTCGCCAGTCCTTCAATTTGCGCCGGCGTGTGCCGCGCGCTGACGGTGACACGCAGCCGCGCGGCGCCGCGCGCGACGGTGGGATAACGAATCGCCGGCACATGGAACCCCTGCGCGCGCAGCCGCGCGGACGCTGACAGTGCCGCGGCCTCATCACCGAGCACGACGGGAACAATGGCGCTGGCGGTGTTTGTCCGCCCCAGCGCGCGCAGCAGGCGGATGTTCGCCCATAATTTTTCACGCAACGCGCCTCCCTCGGCGCCGCTGACAATATCCAGCGCCACCGTCAGCGCCGCCGCAAGGCAGGGCGGCTGCGCCGTCGTGAACACAAACGAGCGCGCGTGTTGCAACAAAAATTGTTTCACCGTCAGCGAGCACGCCACGTAGCCGCCG
>JAITHY010000240.1 GCA_031279715.1 Verrucomicrobiales bacterium
ACTCAAGCATGGTTCCGGCAGCGAACAATAACAATGTGCGGAACACGGCACGCGTGCAGCTTCTCTTTGGCACTATCCCTCGACTGTCCCGTGCTGCGCTCGGCCAGGGACCGATGTGCATGACATTGGCAAGAACATCGTCAGCGTGGTGCTGGCGTGCAATAATTACGAGGTTATCGACTTGGGCGTGATGGTGCCGTGCGAGAAAATTCTGGCGGCGGCGCCGGGGGCGGATGTGATTGGGTTGAGTGGATTAATCACGCCGTCGCTGGATGAGATGGCGCGCGTGGCGGCGGAGATGGAGCGACGGGGGCTGACGCAGCCGCTGTTGGTGGGCGGGGCGACGACCAGCGGCGCGCACACGGCGGTGAAAATCGCCCCGGCGTACAGCGGGGTGGTGTGCCACGCGGTGGATGCCTCGCGGGTGGCCGGGGTGCTGGGCAGTTTGTTGAACCGGGAGACGCGGACGCGGTTTGTCAGCGAGTTGCGGGAGAAGCAGCGGCGGGCGCGGGAGTCGCACGAGCGTCAGCGGCGGGGGCAGACATTGCTCACCATCAGCGAGGCGCGGGCGCGGGCGTTTCGGACGGATTGGGCGGCGGCGGAGATTGCCGCGCCGCCGTTCACGGGCGCGCGGGTGTTGCGGGAGGTCACGGTCAGCGACTTGGCGCCGCTGATTGATTGGTCGCCGTTTTTTCACGCATGGGAATTGCGCGGGCGGTATCCGCAGATTTTGACGGACGCCACTGTGGGTGAACAGGCGCGGGAGTTGTTCGCCGACGCCCGGGAATTGCTGGGAAAAATCACGCGGGAGAATTTGTTGAAGCCGGAGGGTGTGTACGGATTTTTTCCCGCCAACAGCGACGGGGATGATCTTAGGTTGTTTGGCGCTGACGGTGAACTCATCCACACGGCGCTGACGTTGCGGCAGCAAATGGACAAGGCGGAGGGGGCGAATTACGCGCTGGCGGATTTCATCGCGCCGCTGACGGCGGGGCGGCGGGATTGGCTCGGCGCGTTCGCGGTGACATCGGGCGCGGCGGCCGCCTCACTGTCAGCGGAGTTTGAGCGGAGCGGGGATGATTATTCGGCGATTTTGTTGAAGGCGCTGGCGGACCGGCTGGCGGAGGCGTTTGCGGAATGGCTGCACCGCCGTGTGCGGGAGGAATGGGGTTTTGGCGGGACGGAACGGAGTATTCGCCCCGCGCCGGGGTATCCGGCCTGCCCTGACCACTCGGAGAAAGTCGGGCTGTTCAGGCTGCTGGAAGTGGAGCGGCAGACCTGCATCCGCCTGACGGAGAACATGGCGATGACGCCGGCCGGCAGCGTCAGCGGCTGGTATTTTGCGCATCCGCAAGCCGGATATTTCGGCGTCGGGCGTGTCGGTCAGGACCAGTGTGAGGATTACCGCCGTCGCAAGCAAGCCGCTGACGGTGACTCGGTTGATTTGGACAAATGGTTAAATCCGCTGATGGTGTAGCGCCGGCTTTTTTCGGTGGTGTAAAATGGATTTGACGTTAAGCTGGCGGCGATGTTGAAAAAAGTGGTCATGGTGGAGGATGACGACGGGTTGCGCGGGGAACTGAAGAAAATCCTTGCGGGCGCCGCTGACATTCAGTGTCTTGGCGCGTTTCCGACGGGCGAGGCGGCGTTCTCCGCCATTTTGCGCAATCCGCCGGACGTGGTGTTGATGGATATTAAACTGCCGGGGATGTGCGGCATTGAGTGCGCGGCGAAATTGAAGCGGAATTTGCCCGGCATTGAAATCGTCATGCTGACGGTGTGCGCGGACGCGGAGAAAATTTTCGACGCGCTGAAGGCGGGGGCGAGCGGGTATTTGCTGAAATCCAGCCCGCCGCGGCAAATCTTGCACGCTATTCGTGACGTGTACGGGGGAGGGGCGCCGTTTTCCAGTCACATTGCGCGGAAAATCACGCAGCATTTTCAAGCGCCGCCGAGGGAGTCCGCGCCGCACAGGAAATTGTCGCCGCGAGAGAGTGAGATTTTGGAGCTGCTGGTGACGGGTTGTTTGTACAAGGAAGTGGCTGACCGGCTGGGCATCAGCATCGACACGGTGCGGGAGCATGTGGAGCGGATTTGCCGGAAGTTGCACGCGAGGAATCGCACGGAGGCGATTGCGAAGCATCTTGGCGGATGAGTGCCGTTGCTCACCGTCAGCCTCCGTTTTTTATTTTTCAAGTGGAAAGCGAAATCGCAAAACGGTGCCGCTGCCTGTCACACTCTGAAGTTCCATGCTGCCGCCGATGGACTCGACGCGGCGTTTCATGTTGGTCATGCCGTTGCCGCCTGGCGCGTCGGGCGGGAGGCCGTTGCCACGGTCAGCGACGGTGATTTCCATGGCCGCGCCGTCGCGCCTGACGCCGAGGGTGATTTCACGGGCGCCGCTGTGCTTGACGGCGTTGTTGACGGCTTCCCGGACGGCCATGCAAATTTGATGACGCATTTCACTGGAGAGCGGGATGGGTTGGTTTTCCGCCGGAATTTCCAGACGGCAGAGAATGCCCGCCGGCTCGCAGAGAGATTGCGTCATTTGGCACAGGAATGTGACGAGGGATTCGAGGTTGTCGCGCTCGGGATTAATCGTCCAAATGGTTTCGTGCAAGGTGGTGACCAGCCGGCGGGTCAAGCCGGCGATTCGTTCAAAATCCTCGCGCGCCATGGCCGGCGATTCGGCGTGCTCCTTGGCGCGCTCGCTGATCAGGGAGAGATGGGTGAGGCGGGCGCCGAGGTCGTCGTGGATGTCGCGGGTGATGCGGAGGCGCTCTTGGTCGAGGGCGGCGGCTTGTTTGATTTTGTGAAGGCGGCGCTGGGCGTTGGCGTGAAAGACGCGCCACATCGTCAGCGCAATGACGAGGATGACGGCAAGCGCGGCGATGGTTTGGAACCAGGTTTTTTGCCACAGGGGTGTGCTGATGGTGAAGGACAGCGTGTGGTCCGGAGCGGCAATGACGCCGAGGGCGTCCAGGGTGGCGATGCGGAGGCAGTAGTTGCCGACGGGCAGTTGATCATAGGTGGCGTGGAGATAATCGCCGGAGCCGATGCAGTAAATTTCATTCCACTCAAGAGTGAGCAGTTCACCGGCGCTGACGGCGGGGATGAGGTGGAAATTGGTGTGCCACTCGGTGTGGGCGTCGGGGTCGTCGTCGGTGAGCGCCAGCGCGGGGTGGTCGCGGACGGTGAGGATTTTGGCGAGGTCGCGGCGGACACCGTTGGTGCTCCAGCCGGCGGGTTGAGTGGGAGCGGAAAGTTGGAGACGCAAGAGCAGGCGGGGTTCACCGTCAGCGGTTCCGCCCCAAATTTCCAGTTCGTTGATTAAATAAATGCCCATGGTCTTGGGCGGTCCGGCGGAGGAGAAGCCGACGATGACGTTGTCCGCGCCGGGGGGCACGGCGAGAGTTTCGCGGCGGTGGGTGAAGGAGGAGCTTTCAAAATCGCCCCGCCAGCCGGGGCTTCTGCCGATGACGGGATATTTCTGGTGTTTGACCAGATTGCCCGCGGCATCATAAAAGTTGACGTAAAAGTACATGAAGCAAGTCAACGATGACCAGTCAAGGTCCCAGCCATCGAGTTTGATTTGGTAGCAGCGAGTGGCGCTGGGGGTGACGGGTTTGAACTTGATGGAGATTCTTTTTACCGTGGAGGAGACGGGCAGCGGCTGGCGGGAGAGGTCGAGAAGTTTGCTGTCAGCGGTGACTTTTTCAACGATGGACTGAGGCTTGGCCGCCACGGCGGGCAGCAGGAACAGTGCGCTGACGGCGAGTTGGAGCCAATAATTCATAATCAATGGTGGCAAAATCGCACGACGAAGCCATCCCCCGCTTTAGGGGGATAGTGCGGTTGCGATTTATGTTCACAATAGCAATGTTATGAAAACAAGAAAGACAATCAAATTGGCCATGTTAATGGGATTCGGAGCGCTGATGGTGACCGTGTTGCCGGCGGTGCGCGCGGCGCAGGTCACGTGGACGGGCGCCTCCGGGGCTGACGGTAATCTCAACAATACCGATAACACTGGCGGCGCGACGATTGGCGCCGCTGACGATGTGATTTTCAACGCGCCCATCGCCAACGGCTGGGGTGAGGCCGCGACGCCGGTTACTATTCCCGCCGCCGGAGTGGTTTTGCAGTACATCACGTTTGGAGGCGCGGCGGGTGATTATACCATTGCTACCACCACTGGCGGGACGCTGGCGCTGACCAGCAATGGTTACATCCGCATCGACAACACTTACGCTGGCAGCGGCACGATGACTGTGGCGGCGCCGCTGTTCTTGCAAGGCTCCGGAGACACGAATCATTATTTTGTAAATAACTCGGCCAATGGCACGCTGTTAATCACGGGCAACATTAACAATACCACCACCGGACGTCCGTTTTTCCGAATGATAGGTTCCAACACCAACGCCAACACCATCAGCGGTAACATTACCAACGCAATTATTATCAAAGAGGGAAATGGCACTTGGAATTTGGACGGCTTCATCAACACTGCTGGCGCCAGTCAAGCGGCATGGCTTGGCGGCGGCGTTTTGAATGTCAGCGGCACTTGGAATGTCAATGGCAAAGGATTTCAAACCAGAACCAACTCCACCGCCAGCGGCACCTTGGTCGTTAAAGATGACGGGCGCATTTATGGGTTTGGCAATAATGTTAATACCCTGAGTGGTCGCATCATTCTAAAAGACAACGCGATTATGGAAAGCACCGGTGGCAACATGGCTTTTGGTTTTGACGGAAATACAGGCGCCGATTCAATAAACGCGCCGCTGTATCTTGACATTCAAGACAACGCCCTGCTCAAAAGCTCGGGCGGCTTTCGTTTTATCGTGGACAATGCGGTTGGCGGCAACGCTGTCAACACGGTTGTGATTGTCAACCAAACCGGCGGCATGGTGCAAGCCGCCGCCGGCATTGCCGTCGGCGAACGCTCGCGAGGCTCCGCTTCCAGCGGCACCGGCGTTTATAATTTCAATGGCGGCGTGTTGATGGTGGGCAATGGCAATATTTACGGCGATTTGACAGGCGGCGGCGTGAACGTGCTCGACAACGGCAAATTTATCTTTAACGGCGGTACTTTGCGCGCCAGTGCCAACATGTCTTTGAAGCATGACAATACGGGTGACTCAAAAGTCACGGGTTCCATGACTAACGGTCGTTTCATCATCAGCGGCAGCGGCGCGAAAATTGACACCAACGGTTTCACCGTGAACGTCAGCGGCACACTGGAGCATGACGCCGCGCTCGGCGTGCGCGACGGCGGCTTGTACAAAGTCGGTTCCGGCACGCTGACATTGAATAATCTCAACACGTTCACCGGTGACATCAATGTCCACGAAGGTATCCTTGATGTGGCGGCGGCCGGCGGGCTGACGTTCTCATTCGCTGACGGGGCTGTGACGAACAAGCTGTATGGCGATGGCCTGGCCTTGTTGAACGGCACTTTTGTCATTGACTATTCTCTGGTCTCCGACGCGATTGGCACTTGGCAAATCGTGGATCTTCCCGCGGGTTATTATAATTATGGCGCAACCTTCAAAGTCGAGGACTATTTGGGCAACACCTGGGTGAACAACGGCGATTTATGGGAATATGACGGATATTCGTTCAGCGAGTTGACCGGTGTTGTGTCGTTGATTCCGGAGCCGTCCGTGGTGGCGCTGCTGGTGACCGGCGCGGCGTTGCTGGTGGCGTTGCGCCGCCGAAAGTAAAATGCGGCGCGGTCATGGGGTGCTTGACGCGGGACTGTCCGTATGGTTTATAGCAGGCGCTGATGATGACCGCCCTTGATGATTTGTACATTCTGTATCCGCTTGATTCGATGCCGGTGTTGCCGCTGACGGTGACGGAAATCGGCGCTTCGTGCTGGCCGCTTAATCGTTGCGCGCAACGCCAGCAGTCCACCATCATGGCGATTGAATGGGTCGTGTCCGGGGAGATGCGGCTGACGCAGGACGGGCGTGTGTCGCGCGTGCGCGGCGGGGATGTGTTCGTCCTCAAGTATGGCTCCAGCCACCGCTACGTCACGGTCAGCGACGAAGTCCGGAAAAGATTCATCGGGCTGGGCGGGGAACTGGCGCGGCAGATGCTCAAGGATTTGCCGGATTGCCTGACGCCGCTGACGGTGACGCCAGTCAAAAAAATTTTTGACCGTCTTCTGGCGTTGTTCCGTCACCAGACTGATGATTGGCAACTGGACGCGGCGGCCTGCGGTTACCGGTTGTGCGCGCAATTGGAGCAAACCGCGCGGCAGAGTGACCGTCAGCGGCGGCATCCGGCGGTGGAGCAGGCGCTGCGGTTGATTCACTCCCGTGGTTGGCGCCGGGTTTCCGTTCCGTGGCTGGCGGGGCAAACGGGAATCAGCGCGGCGCATTTGACGCGCTTGTTCCGGATGGAGATGGGTGAGACGCCCGTCGCTTACGCGCGACGGCAGATGGTGGAGCAGGCGAAATTTTTGCTGCTCAACTCGTCGCTGTCGTGCAAGAGCATCGCGGCGCAGCTGGGTTTTGACGACCCGCTGTATTTCAGCGCGGTGTTCAAGGCGGTGACGGGGGAGCCGCCGTCGTGGTATAAAAGCCGCGGCCTTGGCGCGCGGTAGCGGTGCCGGGCGCATTATTCCGCGGGATGAAATCCGCGTGTCGTTTTTTCACATGACATTTGATTGAAAAGCCCATTGTTGGCGCGTGACGCGGGAATAGAATGATTACCTTATGAAAAAAATTCTGGTGTGGTTGGGTTTGACGATGTCACTGTCAGCGGCGGCGCGTGCGGAATTTCCGCTTGCGGGCGCGGATGAGAGCACGCCGTCCTACGCGCAATATTTCTCGTGGATTAACAACACCAACGAGGGTTCGACCGAGGAGCAGACGCTCGGCAACCTCGCGTTTTTCCGCTGGCTGCATGACGAATACGGAATGAAACTGGACATTTACGCGTGGGACGCGGGCAATTTGGACAGTTCCAACAAACGCTACGGCACGATGGATTCGGCGCGGTTTCGTGAAAATTATCCGCGCGGCTGGCGACCGGTTGCCGACGCCGCCGCCGAGTTTGGCTGCCGCCTGGGTTTGTGGGGCGGCCCCGACGGTTTCGGCGACACGCCGGAGCAAGCCAGGGCGCGGCATGAGCTGATGGTCAGCCTGTGCCGCGATTACCGTCTGATGCTGTTTAAATTCGACGGCGTGTGCGGCAAATTGCGGATGGAGAAACAGGACGAGTTTGTGGCGATGATGGCGGAATGCCGCAAGTACAGCCCCGATTTGATTTTGCTCAATCACCGGCTGGACTTGGGCAAGGGGCTGCCGCATGCGACGACGTTTTTGTGGGAGGGGGCGGAGACGTACATTGACGTGCACATGGCCAACCACGTGACCGCCACGCATCATCGCGTGGAGGCCCTCAAGCGCGGTTTGCCGCCGAGGCTGACGCGGCTGACGGAGGACCATGGCGTGTGTTTGTCGTCGTGTCTCGACGGGTGGGAGGATGATTTGATTTTGCAGGCGTTCAACCGTTCGCTGATTCTGGCGCCGGAAATTTACGGGAATCCGTGGCTGTTGCGCGACGATGAGTTTCCGAAGCTGGCGCGGATTTACAATTTGCACCGGCGTTACCGCGAGTTGTTGGTCAGCGGGATGGTGTTGCCGAAAAGTTACGGGGAGCACGCGGTGTCGCGTGGCGACGGCGCGACGCGGTTGGTCACGTTGCGGAATTTGACGTGGCTGCCGGTCACGTATCACGTGCGGTTGAATGATGAAATCGGACTCGCTGACAATGGGCCGGTGGAAGTGCGCCGCTTGCATCCGCGCGAGCGGGTGCTGGGTTCCTTTGCCCATGGGGACACGCTGCCGGTGACGGTGGAGCCGTTCCGCGCGTGCCTGCTGATGGTCAGCGCGAAGCCGGTGGACGGCGTCGGCGTGGAGGGGGGCGATGTTGAAATCACGCGCGAGATGCCCGGCAAGCCGCTGACGATGAGGCTGCTCGGCTTGCCCGGCGAGACGCTGACGGTGACGCTGCATTCCGGTGCGCGCAAATTTTCCAGGGCGACGCTCGACGGGAAGCCGCTGCAGAATTTTGCGCGCGGCACGCCGGTCACGGTCAGTTTTCCCGGCGCGAAGCTCCGCGAGTCCTGGCATCGAAAGCTGGCGGAATTGCAGCCGTGCGAGGTGCCCGCTGACAGTGAGGCCTTGTACGAGGCGACGTGTTTTGCCGCTGACAGTGACGCGCTGGAGGCGCGGGAGTTGCGGCGTTCCGGCGCGACCAAAATTCCCGCGGTGCAAAAGCCGCGCGATGATTTTTTCAACCAGGCGTTGTTTCGTTCGCGCGGGTGCCGGGACCAATTGTTGTTTGACGGCGATGAGCGTACCGCTTTTGCCATCGCGCCGGACAGTTACCGGAGCAAGCGCGTCATCGGCGGCGCTGACAATCAGTTGCGCATTGACCTTGGCAAGCCGGTGGCGCTGGACCAATTTATCATCAAGCTC
>JAITHY010000038.1 GCA_031279715.1 Verrucomicrobiales bacterium
CGGATCGATGCTCGGACTGGGCCGCGCGTCTCCGATAGCATGGGCGGCGGTCGCAGCAGCAGTCGCCGAGGCCATCGCACATCCAACCAGCCCCGCCGCCATCGCCAGCGGGTTCCCCGACAACGTACCCGCCTGATACACCGGCCCCAGCGGCGCGAGGCACTCCATCATGTCCCGCCGCCCGCCAAACGCGCCCACCGGCAACCCGCCGCCGATGACCTTGCCGAACGCCGACAAATCCGGCGCGATGCCCGCCAGCCCTTGCACCCCGGCGCGCCCCACGCGAAACCCCGTCATCACTTCGTCAAAAATCAACACCACACCGTGCCGCGCCGTCAGCGTCCGCAAGGCTTTCAAAAATCCCGCTGACGGTGAAATCAACCCGACATTCGCCGGCGCCGGCTCCAAAATCACAGCCGCAATGCGCCCGCCCTCAGCGGCCAAGGCGCGCTCCAACGCGGGCAAATCATTAAACGGCAGACAAATCGTCTCCGCCGCCAATGACGCCGGCACCCCCGCCGAATCCGGCGCGCCCATCGTCAGCGCCCCCGACCCCGCCCTCACCAGCAGCGAATCCACATGCCCGTGATAACAGCCCGCGAACTTGATGATTTTATCACGCCCCGTAAACCCGCGCGCCAGCCGCACGCACGACATCGTCGCCTCCGTGCCCGAGTTGCACATCCGCGCCATCTCCACCGCCGGCACCCACTCCGTCACCGTCAGCGCCATCTCCACCTCCAACTCCCCCGGCACGCCAAAACTTGTTCCCCGCGCCAGCGCGTCACCAACAGCGGCCTTCACGCACGCCGGCGCGTGCCCCAGAATCGCCGGCCCCCAGGTGCACACATAATCGACAAACCGATTTCCGTCCACATCATACAAATACGCGCCGTCAGCGCGCGCCGCGAAAAACGGCTCGCCCCCCACCGCCTTGAACGCCCTGACCGGCGAATTGACGCCGCCGGGGATGACCGCTTTGGCCCGCTCAAATAATTGCCTCGATTTGAAAAACCTCATCCCCTCATATTAACCGCGAATCCCCGCGCGGCAACCCCGCAACTAATGACTTGTCTAACCACCGCCATTCTCCATCATTGACGGCAATATGCACCCTCGCCCCGACCGCCGCAAACCCAGCCAACTCCGCCCGCTCCGCTGCCAATGGAATGTCGCGCCGAACGCGCTGGCATCCGTGCTGCTCTCGTGCGGCGACACGCAAGTCATCTGCGCCGTCAGCGTCGAGGAAAACGTGCCGCGCTGGATGAAGGCGCAGAACGTCAGCGGCGGCTGGTTGACAGCGGAATATTCCATGCTGCCCTACTCCACCGCCGACCGCAAACCGCGCGACATTACCAAGGGAAAAATTGACGGACGCAGCCAGGAAATCCAACGCCTCATCGGACGCTCATTGCGCGCCGTTCTGGACCTGGAAAAACTCGGCCCGCGCACGCTGTGGGTGGATTGCGACGTGTTGCAGGCCGACGGCGGGACGCGCACGACCAGCATCACCGGCGCTTACCTGGCGCTGCGGATGGCGGTCGAACGGCTCATGCTCAGCGGCCGGTTGACTGACAATCCGCTGACCACCAGCATCGCCGCCGTCAGCGTCGGCATCGTCAGCGGGCGGGTGCTGGCCGATTTGTGCTATCTGGAGGACAAGAACGCCGCCGTTGACATGAATGTCGTGATGACCGGCGGCGGGCGTTTCGTCGAGGTCCAGGCCAGCGGCGAGGAGGCCTCCTACACCCCCGATGAATTGCACGCCATGCTCGCCGCCGCGTCGTCAGCGTTGAAAAAAACCGCCCGTTTCCAAACCCAGGCATGGGCGCGACGCCCCGCTCAGCGGTAAAACTTTTATTTGACATCGCCGCGAATATCTCCATTCTTTTCCCCCTTATGAGAGACAAAGTCACCCTGGAATGCACCGAAGCCAAAGCGGAGGGCAAACCCGCCTCGCGCTACATTTCCACCCGCAACAAAAAATTGCAAACCGAGCGCATGGAAATTAAAAAATACAACCCGCACCTCCGCCGCCACACCGTGCACAAGGAAATCAAATAATTTCCACCGGCCTCACGGAACCGAAAAACCCCGCTTTGTCCGGGGTTTTTTCATGCCCGCTGACGGTGAGCCATGATTGCGTCTCGCGGGCGCGCGCAAATTTTTGGGTTTTGCAACCGGCCGTTTGCGCTATGCTTCCGGCGTGAAACTTTCCGTCATCGGCACCGGCAAAATGGGCGGCGCCATCGTCAAGGGCTTGCTGGATAATCATATTCTCGCGGCAAACAACATCACCGGCGCCGACGCCAGCGCTGACGCTCAGCGCGCGTTCCTCGCCCTCGCCGCTGACGGTCAGCTCGGTTGGGCAAACTCCGCCGCCGATGCCATGACGGACGCTGACGTGGCGCTGATTTCCGTCAAGCCGCAAAACATGGACGAGGTCCTGCCGCAACTCGCCGGCGCTGACAGTGACACGCTGTTCATCTCCATCGCTGCGGGCATCACACTGGCACGACTGTCAGCGGCGCTCGGCGAACACCGCCCGATGTTCCGCGTCATGCCCAACACGCCGCTGATGGTCGGCGAGGGCGTCACGGCTTGCGCCGGGAACCGCCACGTCACCGCCGCGCATCACGAAATTTTGCAAAAAATCTTCGGCGTCACCGGACAAGTCTTCACCGTCAGCGAGCCGCAACTCGACGCCGTCACCGCCCTGAGCGGCAGCGGGCCGGCGTTCATGGCCTGCGTCGCCGACGCCCTGGCCGGCGCCGCTGTCGCCGAGGGCTTGCCTCCCGAACTCGCGCTGCCAATGACCCTGCAAACCATGCGCGGCAGCGCGACATTGCTGCAACAAAGCGGCATGACGCCGGGGGAACTCATCACGCAAGTCTCCAGCAAAGGCGGCACCACCGTCGCCGGTTTGTCCGTGCTGAAGAACAGCGACCTTGCCAAAGTCCTGGCGCAAACCATCCACGCCGCCGCCAACCGTTCCCGCGAACTGGCCAAGGCCTGATTACACCCGCTCCGCCCGCCCACTGTCAGCGGCGCGTTGCATGGCGGCGACAACTTCCAGGCCGTGCACAATCTCCTCCACCGGCATCGCCGCCGCGGATGACGGACGCGCCACCGCCGCGCGCAACTCCGCCCACGGGTAATCGCTATAGTTCGCGTGCGGGAAGGTCGCCTCGCGCGTGAGCACTTGCTGCTTGCCCGCCCTCGCCACCAACAGCAGCCGGTTGCTGCGGTGCGCGTAACCGTACGCGGTCGGCGTCATGTTGCGATAAATCGTCCCGCGCTCAAAATGCAACACCAGCGTGTTCGCGTAATGCTGCCCGTTCTCCACGCAGAACGACGCGTACACGCTGCCAATGACGCCGCTGCTGAACGTCAGCGTCAGTTGCGCGTTGTCCGGCGTCGGGCGGCCCGTGAACAACCGCGTCGCCGCCACTTGCACGCCGCTGACGGCGCCGCATATTTTAATCAAGTCATTCAGCGGATAAACGCCAAGCCGGAAAATGGGCGCGACCGGACACCGCTGAGGGTCATCCAGCCAACTCCCGTCCGCCTGCTCGCGCCACGCCACGACGACCTCCGCGCGCGCGCCGACGGCGC
>JAITHY010000078.1 GCA_031279715.1 Verrucomicrobiales bacterium
CACCGCGCATTATCCCGACGACCCGCGCTGGTACGAGTTGTGCAACCGGCTTGGCTTGTTTGTACTGGACGAGGCGAACGTGGAGTCACACGGGCTGAGCTACCACCGGCGCAATTTGCCGGGCGACTTGGAATTGTGGGAACCCGCTGTGGTTGACCGCATGCGGCGCATGGTCATCCGTGACCGCGGCAACCCGTGCGTGGTGATGTGGTCGCTCGGCAACGAGGCCGGCTACGGCAACGATTTTATGGCGATGCGCGAGGCGGCGCGGGCCGCTGACCCTCAGTTGCGCCCCATCCAGTACGCCGACATGAACGCCGCCGCTGACCTTGACAGCCAGACCTATCCGGACACGAATTGGTTGGAGCAGCACGTGGCCAAAAAGGCGCAGCGCAAGGGCGAGCAGGGCGAGCTGGGCACCGTTCCGCAACACGGCGCGTATCCCTCCGACAAAGGTTTCATGACCAACGAGTACGCCCATGCGCAGGCCAACAGCCTCGGCAATTTGCAGGATTACTGGGACGTGTTTGAGGCGCACGCGATGTTGTGGGGTGGATTTATCTGGGAGTGGTGCGATTTGACGCCGTACCAAACCACCGCTGACGGTCAGCGTGTTTTTGTTCTCGGCGGCGATTTTGGCGACATGCCGAACGACAGCCGTTTTTGTGCCAAGGGCATGGTCAGCGCCGACCGGATTCCGCGCCCGCATTATTGGGAGGCGAAGAAAGTTTTTCAATATATCAAAGTCCTGCCGGAGGACATCGTCAGCGGCAGGGTGAGGATTGTGAACAAGTATGATTTTATCGCATTGGACGGTTTTGATGGCGAGTGGTCGCTGACGGAGAATGGCGCGGTTATCAGCGGCGGCAAGCTGCCGCCGCTGACGGCGAAGCCCGGCGGGGAGCAGGCAGTGACGCTGCCGTGGAAGTTTTCGCCGAAGGAAGGCGCGGAGTATTTCGTGACGCTGACATTCAAGTTGAAACAAGACACGCCGTGGGCGAAGGCGGGCGAGGTGGTCGCGTGGGACCAGTTGAGCGTACCCGCGCCGGAGTCATCGTCAGCGGAGAAAATCGCGCCGGGAAAAGTTGTCTTGAACAAGAGCGGCGCGGACTGGATCGTTTCCGCAAATGGAACAATCATCAAAGTTGACGGCGTGCGCGGTTGGGTGCAATCGCTGGCCATCAACGGGCGCGAGTGTTTGCGCTCGCCGCTGACGCCGAACTTTTGGCGCGTGCCGACTGACAATGACCTTGGCTGGAAAGTTCCGGAAAAAATGGGCGCGTGGAAAAATGCCGCGGAGCAGGCGGAACTGGTTTCTCTGGACGGCGCAAGCACCGACGAGGGCGCGATCATTACCGCGAACTGGAAATTGCCGGTGAAGGAGGCCGCGTTGACGATGAGGTATTGGTTGCGCGGCGACGGCACGCTGCGGGTGACGATGACGCTGGATGTTGGCAAGGAAGCGCCGGAACTGCCGCGCGTCGGCGTTCAGTTCGGCGTCAGCGGGCAGTGGGAGCATGTCGCGTGGTACGGGCGCGGCCCGTGGGAAAATTACCGTGACCGCAAAACCGGCGCCGCCGTTGGCATCTACCGCGGCACTGTCAGCGACTGGCTTACGCCGTATGTCCGCCCGCAGGACAACGCCAACCGCACGGACATTCGCTGGATTCAATTCACCGGCGCTGATGGTGACGGCATCTTCGTCAGGGCGGGCGCCCCGCTGCTCGGCGTGACCGCGTGGCCCTACACGCAGGAGGACTTGGCGGTGACGAAACACAACCACGAGTTGCCGCGTCGCGACATCATCACCGTCAGCGTTGATGGGTTCCAAATCGGTGTCGGCGGCGACACCAGCTGGGGCATGCCGGTGCATGATAAGTACCGTTTGAAAGCGAAAGGCAAGTATGAGTTTGCCTTTGACTTGCTCAAGGCCGGCGCTATCAAATGAATTATGAAAAAACTGGGATTGTTTGTCGGATGCTCGCTGATGTTGAGTGTGGAAATGTTTGCCGGAACCGTCAATGTCTTTCTTGTTGGCGGGCAATCCAACGCTGACGGACGGGATTTTCCCGCTGACACGGTGGTGCCGCCGGAGCTGGCAATGCAAAACAACGTGGAATTTTATTACAATCGCAAGCTCGACTTGTCCAGCGCGAGTGTCACTTCCGGTACGTTGATTCCCTTGCAGCCGACGGTGGAGGCCGCTGATACTGTGCACTTCGGGCCGGAGCTGGCCTTTGGGAAATGCATGGCGGATTATTATCAGCCGAAAAACGAGACGGTGGCGATTTTGAAATATTCCTACGGCGGCACCAATTTGACAGCCCACTGGAAAGCGGGTGGCACGGCGGGCGCTGACGGTGACGGCGGCATGTACAAAGGATTTCAGACCATTGTCAGCCGCGGATTGGCGGCGTTGCGGGAGGCGCATCCGGATGACACGCTGGTAATTCGCGGGATGATTTGGATGCAGGGCGAGGCGGATGCTGACCGTGAGGAGTCCGCCGGCGCGTACCAAACCAATTTGCAAAATTTTATCACGGACCTTCGGCTGACTTACGGTGCGAGCCTGCCATTTGTCATCGGCGAAGTTTCGCAATCGGCACTGAAGCAGCTTGACACGCTGCGCGCCGCGCAAGAGAGCGTCGCCGCTGGTGACCCGTTGAGCGGATTGGTGGACACGAAGGGACTGCCAATGAAGGACGCTCTCCATTTCAACGGCGCGGGGCAGATAGAACTGGGCTACGCTTTCGCCAGGGAGATGCAGCGGCTGCTGGCGGGCAAATAAGCGCCGCTGGCGATGAGCAGTTGCGGACGGGACGCGATATTATGATAATGTTTGCATCATGGACGGGCGATTGCATTCCGCAAGTTTGCCAACGGATATTGGTTGTTATTTTTTGACCATCACACAATTAGAATTGGCAAAAGTATAGATCAAGTGTTTTCAACCAGTGCATCCAGGCGTCAGAAAATTTGGCTGTCTCTTGTTCTGACAAGACCACTGTCAGCGGCACTTGGCTCAAAATCATTTTTCGTTGGGCCAAAATTGACGGATTGGCGGAGCATTGGTCGTCATACAATGCGTGATATATCAAAAAAGGAGTGGATGGTTGCGGTGTTTGATTCGGCAGCGAATCATCCAAAAATCCATATCCCGCGGCTTTGGCAATCATGCCGTTGTTCATCGGGGAGGAGATTGTTTGCCATGCGAGTTTTCCGCCTTCATCATTGCCGGCAATGTAAAGTTTGGTATTTAAAAGTCGCCGCTGACACTCAGCGACCAAGGCGAATACTTGTTCCGGCTCGGTTATTTCACCCGACCATACAACATTCCATCCCAACGCCGCCAACGGGCGCAGGGTTGTGTGGCACAAAACCGCAACATCTTCGCCGGGCTTGGTTAGATAAATAATCGTTCCTTTGGCTGGCGCACAACGCGGCTTTGCCAAGCGGCAGGTGATGGATGTTTCCATCACAGATGATTTGGTGGGCAACCGTTTAAGGCTAACTAATGCCATGGTTCCAAACCCAATCATCCCGGCCATCATGCCAATGCCGGTTTGCAAGATTAATGTTTGAACAAACCGTTTTTTGTCAGAATTTTTACAGAAAGATACCGCGATAAACCATAATAATCCCAGCACCGACAGGCCGAATAAACTTTGATACCAGCGTACAAAAGCAAGTGTTGAAAAAACTGATGACACCAGCAGTGTTACCAAAGTTGCGGAAAAAGCCACTTGCAAGATATTCTCGCGTCGCCGTCCTTCGCGTAGCGAATACCACAATAAAGATCCGAGTAACCCGGTTGCAACGCTGACCATCAACAACCCTTTTTCCGCGCCAAGAGTAAAGTAATCGCT
>JAITHY010000109.1 GCA_031279715.1 Verrucomicrobiales bacterium
GGGGGTGGTGTTGCATGGGCCGCCGGTTGGGGTGAGGCGGGATCCGCGGCATTTGAGTGTCAGTTTTGCGGGGGTGGCGGCGGAGGCGCTGATGTTGCGCTTGGATTTGGATGGGGTGAGTGTGGGAGTGGTGGCGGGGTGCATGGCGGAGGCGGGCCGCGTTTCCCCGGTGTTGCGAGCAATGGGGGTGGCGGCGGAGGTGGCGGGGGGGGCGGTGTTGCTGGCTCCCGCGCCGTCGCTGACGGTGGAGGATGTGGCGGTGGCGGTGGAACGGATTGCCGCGGGGGTGGCGCGGTTGCGGGCGTGGTAAGGGCCGGGGATTTTCCCGGGCGGCGCTCATCATCAGCGGAAGGGATGTGACAAAATTCAAAATTGCCGAACGCCAAATCGCCGCTAATGTTGACCTCATGAATTCCTTGCAACGCGCCCGCGCTGTCCTCGACATTGAAGTCGAGGCTTTGCTTGATTTGAAAAAACGGCTCGGCGGTGAATTTTCCCAAGCGGTGCAACTCATCACCGAGGCGGTGCAACGGCGCCACAAAATCATCGTCATCGGCGTCGGCAAATCGGGACATGTCGGCGACAAAATCGCCGCCACGCTGACCAGCACCGGCGCGCCCGCCGTCGTGCTCAACGCGCTCAATGCCATGCATGGCGACCTCGGCGTGGTCGCCGCCGGTGACGTGGTCATTGCCCTCAGCTACAGCGGCGAGACGGAGGAACTGACACGCATTTTACCGAGCATCAAGCGCGAAAAAATCACGCTGATTGCCATGAGCGGCAATGCCAAATCCACACTCGCCACCAACGCTGACGTTCACCTGAGCGTATCCATCCGCCGCGAGGCGTGCCCGCTGAACCTCGCGCCCACCAGCAGCACGACGGCAATGCTCGCGCTGGGCGATTGCCTGGCGATGGCGGTGCTCGACGCGCAAGGCTTTAAAAAAGAGGACTTCGCGCGTTTCCATCCCGGAGGCTCGCTGGGACGCAATCTGTTGCTCAAAGCCACTGATGTGATGCGTCCCCTCGCCACTGTCGCCGCGCTGACCGTCAGCGACACCGTCGCCGACGCGCTCGCCGAGATGAACGCCAAGCGGTGCGGCGCGACCATCGTCAGCGACCGCCGCCGCAAACTCGCGGGCATTTACACGCACGGCGATTTCGTCCGCGGCTACCAAAACAACAGCGACATTGGCGGCGCCAGGCTCGGCGACGTGATGACCAGGCGTCCCGTCACCGTCAGCGACCGCAAGCTGGCGGTCGAAGTGCTCCGCATCTTCGAGGAGCACCGCATCAAAGACCTGATTGTTGTCAGCCAACAAAATCAACCAATCGGCTTGATTGACGTGCAGGATTTGACTAAGCTCAAACTCCTTTAACACAAAAACTGGAAAACAAATGGATTTATGATAGCCAAAGACCTCAAGAAAGGCGTCGCCGTCAAATGGAAAGGCGACGTGTGTATCGTCATGGAAACCACGCACCGCACGCCTGGCAATTTGCGCGCGTTCGTCCAGGCCACCCTGCGCTCGCTGAGCAACGGACGCTCGTTTGACGAACGATTCGCCTCGACCGCTGACGTTGAGACCGTCAACGTCTCGCACGAAAAGTGGGATTACAGTTACCAGGACCAAAACGGTTACAACTTCATGGAGCCGAACACCTACGACAATCTCACGCTCAACGACCAAATCATCGGCGAGGCGAAAAATTACCTCACCGAAAACCAGCAGGTCACCGTGGTCTTCGTTGAAGGCAAAGCCGTGGCCATTGAATTGCCGCCGGTAGTCGAGCTGACCATCACCACCTCCGCCGAGGGAGTGCGCGGCGACAGCGCCAACAACGTGCAAAAACCCGCGACCCTGGAGACAGGGCTGACGGTGCAAGTCCCGCTGTTCATCAAGGAAGGCGAGAAAATCCGCGTGGACACCCGCGACGGCAAATACCTCAGCCGGGCGTAACCGGCCACGCAACGCCGCTGACGGTGAACTCACTGTCAGCGGCATTTTATTTTACCGCGCGATTTCCATGATTTTGTAATACCAGATGACGCCAATCAAAATCGGCGCGACGATGCCGCAGATCACGCGAAACATCATCATTAGCGTCCGGTGGCAGCCCTCGTCCGCCAGCTCGTCGCGCGTCGTCCGCCAAATCCGCCAGCTCACGAACAGCGCCACGAACAAACCGCCCAGCGGCATCAGCACATTGGCGGCGAGGTAGTCCATCAAGTCAAACGCCGTCCGGCCCAGCCAAGTCGCCTCCTTCATCACGCCGAACGACAGCGCCGCCGGAATGCCGACGACAAACGCCGCCGCCGCCGGGAAAAGCGCCGCCCACTTCCGCCGCCAATGCCACTCGTCAATCAAAAATGCCGTGATGGGTTCCAAAATCGACACGGATGATGTGAGCGCCGCAAAAATCAGCAACAGAAAAAATACCGTCGCGAGAAACTGACTGGCCGGCAGTTGCGCGAAAATCGACGGCATCACGATGAACGTCAGCGCCGGCCCCTCGGCGGGGTCGAGGCCGAAGGCAAACACCGCCGGCAAAATCATCAGTCCCGCCAGCAAGCACGCCAGCGTCGCCAGCACGGACACCCACAGGCCGGAGCTGATCAACTTGCTTTTCCCCGGCAGGTAGGAGCCGTACGCAATCATCATCCCCCCGCCCAGCGACAGCGAGAAAAAGGCCAGCCCCAGCGCGTCCACCAGCATCGCGCCGCTGACCTTGGAAAAATCCGGTGTGAGAAAATAAGCCGCCCCGCCCAGCGCGCCGGGCAGCGTCAGCGAGCGCGCGATAAGAATCAGCA
>JAITHY010000119.1 GCA_031279715.1 Verrucomicrobiales bacterium
GGGAATACTCACCCGTCGGACGGCCCGTGAAATTCACCGGGGTCACCGGCAGCGTCAAAACCGTGAAAACCGATTTGGTTTTCCTGGCCATGGGCTTCACCGGTGTGGACCCATCATCCCAGTTGGCGAGAGAACTTGCCCTCGAAGTCTCCCCCCAGGGCAAACTGGCCGGCGCCGCTGACCGTGGCATTTTCACCATCGGTGACACGCGCACCGGCCAATCCTTGGTTGTCCGCGCCATGGCGGACGCGCTGCAAGCCGCCAATGACGCGCGGCAATACCTGGCGCGCTGACCATGAGGGCGGAAAATTGCGCTTTCACCCTCAGCGTCTTTCCGCTTTAATAACCGGCTCTTATGATGACCTCGGCGCAACTTCGGCAAAGTTTTCTGGATTTTTTCAAGGAAAAGCAGCATGCCATCGTGCCTTCCTCCAGCCTCATGCCGGACGCGCCGAATTTGCTGTTCACCAACGCCGGCATGAACCAGTTTGTGCCGATTTTCCTCGCTGAAACGCCCTGTCCCTACCATCCCGCGCGCGCCGCTGACACTCAGAAATGCATTCGCGCCGGCGGCAAGCACAACGATCTTGAGGATGTCGGCCTCGACACCTATCACCACACGTTTTTTGAAATGCTTGGCAACTGGTCGTTCGGAAATTATTTCAAAAAAGAGGCTGTCTCGTGGGCGTGGGAGTTGATCGTCGAACGCTGGCGGTTTCCCGCCAACCGGCTCTACGCCACGGTTTACGCGCCCGACAAGGCGAAGGGCGACCCCGCTGAGTTTGACCGGGAGGCTTGCGACGCCTGGGCCGCGCTGTTCGTGAAGGCGGGCCTCGACCCGAAAATTCACATCGTCAACGGCAACAAAAAGGACAACTTCTGGATGATGGGCGACAGCGGCCCGTGCGGCCCGTGCTCGGAATTGCACGTGGATTTGACCGCTGACGGTGACACCAAGGGCGCGCTGGTCAACCAGGGCGACGCGCGCTGCATCGAAATTTGGAATCTCGTTTTCATCCAATACAACGCTGACGGTCACGGCAATTACACCCCGCTGCCCGCCCGCCACGTGGACACCGGCATGGGTTTCGAGCGCGTTTGCTCCATCATTCAAGGCACAAAAAATTTCACCGATTTCAAAAACGCGCAAATCTCGAACTATAACACCGATGTCTTCTCGCCGATTTTCGCCGGGATTGAAAAACTCTGCGGCCTGCGCTACTGCCGCACGCTGCCGGCGAACGGGCTGACCGGCCTGCGCGGACAGGAGCGCGTGGACGTGGCGTTCCGCGTGCTCGCCGACCACATCCGCACGCTGTCGTGCGCCATCGCCGACGGCATCCTGCCCGGCAACGACGGGCGCAATTACGTTCTGCGCCGCATCCTGCGCCGCGCGGTGTTGTGGGGCCGCTCGCTGAATTTGCACCAGCCGTTTTTTCACCGGCTCGCGCCGGTTGTCGCCGCCACGCTCGGCGATGTGTTTCCGGAGTTGCGCAAAAACGAGGCGCTGATTGCGAAGGTCATCCGCGGCGAGGAGGAAAGCTTCAGCCGCACGCTCGACACCGGCATGGATTTGTTCTTCGCGGACGTGACCGCCAGCGTGCTCAAACAAGCCCGCGCCGAGGGCCTGACCAAGGATTACGACCTGCAAATTTCGCGCCTCGCCGATGGCAAAATATTCCATGCCGCTGACGGTCACACCGGCAAGACCCCGCTGGAAATTGTGTTCGGAAAAAACGCGCCGGAGATGTTTGCCAAATATTTCAAATCCGCGCCCATCCTCAGCGGCGCCGACACGTTCAAACTTTACGACACCTACGGCTTTCCGCTGGACATGACCGAAATGCTCGCCCGCGGCTTCGGCGTCAGCGTCAACACCGTGCGCTTTGAAGAGTTGATGGAGGATCAGCGCGCCCGCTCAAAGGCCGCGCAGAAGAGGGAAGCCATCACCGTCAGCGACGCTGACAACGACCCGCCCGCCGCGGAGTTCGTCGGCTACACGCGCAAGCAAAACGTCACCGTCAGCGAGTGCCGCGCCACCCTGGAGGACGGCGGCAGGCGCGCGCGCCTGTGGTTCACGCCGACGCCGTTCTACGCCGAGATGGGCGGGCAGGTTGGCGACACCGGCGCGCTCACCGTCAGCGGCGGCAAAACATTAAAAATTCTCGACACCGTCCACGCCGGGCGCGGCGTCGCGCACCTCACCGCTGACGTTGACCTGCTGGGCGAACTCGGCGCGGGCACATTGTCAGCGAGCGTGGATTTGCCGCGTCGCGCGCTCATTGAGGCGCACCACAGCGTCACGCACATTTTGCACTGGGCGTTGCGAAAAACGCTGGGGAACATGGTGAGGCAAAAAGGCTCTTACGTCGGTCCCGACCGCCTGCGTTTCGATTTCTCGCACATTGAGGCGATGAAGCCCGATGAAATCAATCGTGTCGAGGAACTGGTGAACGAAAAAATCGCCGCTGACGATGAGGTGACCTGGCTGGAGCGCCCCTACGCCGAGGTCAAGGGCGACGCGGCCATCATGCAATTTTTCGGCGACAAATACGGCGCGACCGTGCGCGTCGTCAGCATCGGCGATTACTCGCGGGAATTGTGCGCCGGCACGCACGTCACCCGCACCGCTGACATTGGCGTGTTCCGCCTGATTCACGAGGGGGCCATCGCCGCCGGGGTGCGCCGAATCGAGGCTGTTTGCGGCGAGGCGCTGCGCCCGTGGCTGGCCGAGCAAGCGGCCAGGCAGGGACAACTTTTTCACGATTTGGCGAAACGCAAGCCCGGCGCGCCACCGCTGCCCGTGACCGCCGCTGACGGTGATCTTGAAATATTGTGGAAAAACCACGTTGCGCGCAAAGAATGGCTGGAAAAAATCGAGGCTGAAATTCGCGAGTGGGAAAAAGAACAGGCGAAACACAAACAGGCGGAATTGCAGCGAACCCTCGGCGTCAGCGTCCCCGCGTGGATCGCCGGGGCCGTCACTGTCAGCGGCATTCCGTTCCTCGCGAAAAACCTTGGCGACAGCGACAGCGCCATCCTTCCGCTGGCCGTCGGCGAGTTGAAAAAACACTGGCAAGGCGTCGCCGTCCTCGCCACCGTCAGCGGCGGCAAAGTGTCTCTCATCGCCAGCGTCGCGCCCGATTGGGTGAAAAAAATCCAGGCCGGCAACATCATCCGGCACATCGCGCCCATCGTCGGCGGCAAGGGCGGCGGCCGCCCCGACCTCGCGCAAGGCGGCGGCGCCCGCCCCGCTGACGTTGACACCGCATTGTCAGCCGCGGCGGATTTGCTCAAGGGGTGAGAAAATTACTTGACAAGCAATGCCGTGCTGGCGAAAATCCGCCGTGATTAAAAACAAATCTAATCATCTAATCGCACAAGCGCACAAGCGCACAAGCGCACAAGCGCACAAGCGCACAAGCGCACAAGCGCACAAGCGCACAAGCGCACAAGCGCATTAACACGCTTGCGTTAAGGCAGAATTTTTTAAATTTTCAAGACTTTTCCACGCTGACGATGAATGTTCATCGTCAGCGTTTTTTATTCAACCAACCCAAATACCATTATGAAAATCCATAAATTAATCCAATCTGCCGCGCTGACGTTCAGCGGGCTGTCAGCGTTGGGCGTCAGCGCGCAAACCACCTATAATTGGGGCGGTTCAGTGAACAATGTCTGGGACGCCACGACCGCGAACTGGGCGCAGGGAACTTACGTGAACAGCGTCGCCGGCACGCCGACCCGCGCGGCCTTCAGCGGCGACAACGACATTGCCATCACCGCCGGTGGCGTGGCGGCGCAGCAAATCAACGTCACCGGCACGCTGACACTCGGCGGCGGCCCGCTGAAGATCACCATGAGCAACGGCGACGCGGGCGCGGGCACCACCAGCGTCAATGTCAACGCCGACTCGACGCTGAACCTGAACAGCTACTACCAATACAGCGGCACCGGCGGTTATCCGTTCAGCACGCATTTGTTCAACATTGGCGCCAACGCGACGCTGAATGTCAGCGGCGGCGGTATTTTCAGCAGACCTGACGGTGGCACTGCACAGCAGTGGAACATCACGGCGGGCGCGGGTGCGGTGGCTAACATTTTGTCGGGTAACTACACCGGCATCAGCAGTTTCCAAGCGGCTTCCGGCATCATCAACATCGGCGCCGCCATGGTCAGCGGCAACCTGCAAATCGGCGCCAGCGGCAACACGGTGGTCAGTTTCACCAACGCGGACTCGGTCATGAACAGCGGCGAGCACATCATCGGCACCGGCGCGGGCAGCGTCGGCGCGCGGCGCTCCGCGGTTCTCAACATCGCGTCTGGCTCGCTGACGGCGACGTGGCACATCAATGTCGGCAACGCCGCCGCCTACACCGACGCCGAGATGAACGTCAGCGGCGGCTACGTGCGCGTCAACGGCAACACCGGCGGCAACGGACTTCACATGTTTGCGCGCGCCGGCGGCGCCGCCAACCAAACCGCCCAGCTCAACATCAGCGGCGGCACCGTCATCACCAGCTTTATTGATTTTGGCGGTTGGAGCGACACCGACGCTGGCGTTGCGGCGAATGTCAGTTCCACGGCGACGCTGAGGCTCACCGGCGGGCAGTTGTACCTCGGCTTGAGCAACAACAATGTCAAGGAAGGCTTGTATCTGGGCAAGCTCGACGCGGACGCCGCGAAAATCGAACTCGGCGGAGGCACGCTGGCGGCGATGGATAATTGGTCGTCCAGCATGAAGATGACGCTGACCGGCAGCGGCGGCAATGTCACCGTCAAAAACGCCAATGACGCCGGCACCGCGAAGAACATCACCCTCAGCGGTGTGTTGAGCGGCACGGGCGGCTTGGTCAAAACCGGCGGCGGGACGCTGTTGCTCAGCGGCGCGAACACGTACAGCGGCGATACCACGGTCAGCGCCGGGATACTGACGGTGGATGGCGGTTTGACTTTCATCCTGGGCGCGGATGGAATTAACAACACGTTGACCAACAGCGGCGGCACGGTGAACCTGGACGGCAGCATCACCATTGACACCGCCGCCGCCGCCACGCTTGGCGACTGGCAAATCCTAAGCGGCGCGATCAACTACGGCGCCGGCTTCACCGTCAGCGGCTGGAATTGGGACAACGGCGACATTTGGGAATCAGCGGACGGGATTTTCACTTTTGACAAGTCACTGGGTTTGGTCAGCGCCATTCCCGAGCCGTCCACATGGACGCTGCTGCTCACCGGCGCGGCGCTGATGGCGATGCTGCGTCGGCGGCGTTGATGACGGGTGTTTGAGTGTCAGCGGCACTCATTTAAAGATTGGAAAAAATCATATAAATGCATTTGACAAACAATGCCATGCAAGTGAAAATCCCGCCATGATTAAGAGCGACTCTAATCATTCTAATCGCACAAGCGCACAAGCGCACAAGCGCACAAGCGCACAAGCGCACTAATACGTTGCGCTAAGGCAGAATTCCTTAAATTTTCAAGACTTTTCTCGCTGACGGTGAAACATTCATCGTCAGCGTTTTTTATTCAAAAATCAGCCGGAGTTATCTTATGAAAATGATTAAAAACACAATAACAGGGTTCGTGGCGTTGGTGATGTTCAGCGGTTTGCTTTGCGGGAGACTGTCAGCGGACACATTAACATGGGATCCGGCGCGGAATGGTGTTGGCAGCGACGGCGACGGCGTTTGGGACATCACTGTCAGCAACACAATCTGGGCCACCGGCGCGGCTGATGTGGCCTATTTTTCGCTTAACCGCAACACGAATGCCGGCATTACATCAGGCGCAAACACGCTGAGTTTCGCCGATGTGAGCGGCATCGCGGTTGGACAAACGATTGTTGGTC
Source organism: Verrucomicrobiales bacterium (assembly GCA_031279715.1). Classification (GTDB taxonomy): domain Bacteria; phylum Verrucomicrobiota; class Verrucomicrobiia; order Methylacidiphilales; family JAAUTS01; genus JAIRPN01. The sequence goes on from JAITHY010000119.1 coordinate 5,855, forward strand.
GTGGTGTACCGGCGGGCGCGACGGTCACCGCCATCAACGGCAATCTCGTCACCATCAGCGCCGCGTTGACTGAGGGCAATTCCAACAACCAAAACTACACCTTCGCCACGGGTGATGTGGTTTTTGGCGCGGGCAGCGGCGCGGCGGGCACGGTCACCGTCAGCGGCAACCAATACTTCACCGGCCTGACCATCAACGCCGCCGGCAGCGGCAACTACACCTTCAGCGGCGGCACGATTACGCTTGGCTCCAACGGCAACGGCTTTTTCAAGGTGAACAGCAGCGTGGTGTTCGACACCGTGGTCAACGCCACCAACGCCAATGGCGCGGGCAACATCACGCTGGCGGGCGGCGTCACGCTGACGCTGAACAAGGGCGGGCAAATTCTTGCCGGCAATTTCGGCGCCGCCAATGCCGCTGACGCGCTGACGGTGACCGTGCGGGTCGGAGGCACCACGCAAATCGGCAACGCCACGTTCAACAATCTCGGCAATGTGGTCGCCGGCAGCGGTGGCTTGCAACTCACCAGTGGCGCGTCGCTGACGTACACAGGCGGGATGCAAATCGCCAACAGCGGCGTCGGTTATGTGAATATTAACGCGGGCGCGACGCTGGCCGTCATCGGCGCCTCCGGGCAGTTGAACGTGGGACGCAACGGCGGCGCCAATGTCGGGCGGCTGGACATTGACGGCGGGTTCCTCAACGTCACCAGCAACAATGTCCTGCCGTTTTTCATCGGGCGCGGCAGCGGGGTTGGCATCTTGAATTTGAACTCGGGCACGCTCAACGTCAGTGCCAGCCGGCTTGCCATCGCGCACGACAACAACTCACGTGGCATGGTCACCATCAGCGGCGGTGTCGCGACGGTCAAGGAAATCCAGTTCAATGGCGCTGGCAATAACAACGACACCGCCGCCACATCCGGAACCGGCAGCCTGAATCTTGACGGCGGCGCGCTTTACGTTGGAGGCGGCGGCATCGTCAGCAAGGGCACGACCTCGGCGAAATATTTCATTACGCTCAGCGGCGGCACGCTCGGCGCGAATGAGGACTGGTCATCCACGCTGGACATGGCTCTCAGCGGGAGCGCTGAAATCAGAGCCGCCGACCAGGCCGGCGCCGCGAGGAATGTCACCCTCAGCGGCGTGTTGAGCGGCACGGGCGGCTTTGTCAAAACCGGCGGCGGCACGCTGTTGCTCGGCGGCATCAGCGCGCTGGGCGACGCGGTGGTTAACGCGGGTACGTTGCAAATTGACGGCGCGCTAACGCTGGACACGCTGACGTTCAATTTGGACGGCGCGAACAGCGGGTTGGTCGGCGGCGGCGGTTCGCTGAGCATCACCAGCCTGGTGATTAACACCGGCGCGGCGACGGGGAGCGGGGATTGGACATTGTTTGATTTGACAGGCCTGACGCTTAATGAGTTCACCGTCAGCGGCTGGAACAATACCGCGGGCAAAGTTTGGGAGTTGGGCGGTTATAGTTTCGACGCCACGACCGGCGTGTTGAGTGTTATTCCCGAGCCGTCCGTCTGGACGCTGATGCTGACGGGCGCGGCGTTGCTGGCTGTTTTGCGCCGGCGCCGCTGATGGTCAGGCGGTGATTATTTCCGTTTTCCGCCGCCGGGCACTTTGGCGATGGTGTTGCCATTGGTGGCGAGCGCGATTTGCTCTCCGGCCTCGGGCACGGGTTTTCCGGTGAAGTTGTGCGCGATGACCTTGACGCCGCGCGCTTGCAATTCCTTGACGAGTTTGCTGGCGACGCGGTTGGAAATCTTGTCGTGAAAGTCAGCGAACCAATACACCGTGTCCACCCGCTCATCCAGCAATTTTTTGAAGCCGTAATGCGTGTGTCCGCAATTTTCCGCGTAGAGCACGTAAGTGTGCGGGCGGGTGCGGAGTTTCTTGAATAAATCACCCGCGTCACCGTCAGCCTTGGCGATTTGTCCGAGCGTGTTTCTGGCGCCGGCGGTGTCGGTTTTGCAACGGCTCAATTCCTTGACGTACATGCGGTCAGGGTCGGTTTTGTCATACATTCCGCAGCCGTAGGCCAGCACAATCACGGCGTCGCCGAAGTGACGCTCAATCTCGCTGACAGTCAGCGGCAGGTAAGCGTGCGCCGAACTGGAGACATCCAGCAGCACGCCCAATTTCGCGCTTTCCACGCGGGTGTTGAAAATGTTGCCGACGGTGATTTTGCCCGTGCCCCTGGCCTGCCGCCCGTCACCGTCAGCGGCGCCGGTGCCGCCGCCGCTTGGCGCGGAGCTTTCCGGAAGCAAGCCGCCGATGACCCCGACGGGCACGGCTGTGACGAACGGGGAAAACTCAACGCCGCCGCCCATGCCGCCGAAATCCGTCATCATCAGCGGCGGCGCGGAATCATCCGTCAGTGGTTCCGAATTGAATTCATCCGGCTCCGGCGGGTCAGGCGCATTCCATTCGTCTTGGACAAGAGCCGCCTGCTCCGTGAACGCTGACGGGGTCTTGTGTTCCTCCATCCGCAGGCCAATCACCCACCCGCCCGCCATGCCCAGCACCAGCGCGTGCGCCGCCACTGACGCCATCAACAATGCGCCCGGCAGCCTGGGCATCCTGATGCGAATCTCCGCCATTTCTGATAATGCGCCCAATCCGACGTGGAAGCAGAGGAACTTTTTGTTCGACTTTCGATTACAATGTTGACGGCGCGAACTTGCGTGCGCGCCGCTTTACCCGCGCCCGTGTGCGGGGCGAATCATCGCCGCTGACGGTGACTTCATTATCAATCCGGGTTGAAAAAATTGTGATCGTCAGTGGTCGATGCGGCGCAAAGTTCCGCTGGCAATGCGTGTCCATTGATGGCTAAAATTGCCGCCCGTGCGTTTTCTTAAAAACAGTTGGCGCCTGCCATTCCGTTTCCTGTGCTGGTTGTGGCGACATCCGCTGGTGGCGTGGCCGTTGGTGGGGGCATTGACCGCCGCCGGGTCGGCGCTGGCGGTGGCGTGGTTTTATTATCAGGCGTGGGCGCTGTCGTTTGATTTGAACAAAGTCTCGCAAATGCCATCCATCTCCGTCATCTATGACCGCAAGGGACAGGTCATCCAGCGGTTGTACGAGCAAAACCGCATCCTTGTCGGCAGCGAGCAAATTCCGGATATGTTACGGAAAGCGGTGGTGGCAAAGGAGGACGAGCGCTTTTTCATCCACGGCGGATTCGACCTCATCGCCATCGCCCGCGCGTTGTGGTACAATGTGCGCGGAAAAAAAGTTTTGTCCGGCGCCAGCACCATCACCCAGCAGTTGGCGCGTAATTCGGCGGAAATGTTTGACCGCACTTATGACCGCAAAATCAAGGAAATTTTTTTGGCGGCGCGCATTGAGCGGCAGTTCACCAAAGAGCAGATTTTAACCTATTACCTGAACCGCATTTTTTTCGGCGGCAACATTTACGGCATCGGCGCGGCGGCGGACGCTTATTTTGGCAAGTCGCCGAAGGATTTGAGCCTTTCGGAAAGCGCGCTGCTGGCGGGCATCATCGCCGGGCCGAACAGCATCACGCCGTGGCGAAATCCCGCCAGGGCGCGCGAGGCGCGGGCCAAAGTGTTGCAGCGCATGGTCAGCGTCGGTTTCATCACCCGAGCGGAAGCCGCCGCCGCCGGTGCCGAGCCGCTGCTGTTGCGCCCGCTGGTCAGCATCCCCGGCTCGTATGTCACGTTCGCAGTGCTCAATAATTTGCCCGCCACCATTAACCAGGAGATTTTATATCGTGGCGGCTTGAAAATTTACACCAGCATCGACCTTGATTTTCAAAAAAACGCCGAGCAAAAAATTGAGGAAAGCCTGGCGAAAATCGAGCAAAACCGCGACTATCGGCATCTCTCGCGCCAGCAATATCTCGCCGACGCTGACACTCACAACGAGGGGGCCTCGCCGCCGTATTTACAGGCGGCGTTTGTCGCCATCAACAACAGGGACGGCGGTGTGCTGGTCATCGTCGGCGGCCGGAATTTTGAGGAAAGCCCGTTCAACCGCGCCCTGCTTGCCCACCGGCAAATCGGATCAACGGTCAAGCCGTTCGTGTACGCCAACGCGTTCAATGTGCTCAACTACAGCGCCTTCACGTTGGTGGACCATGGCGCGTTCGACTTGAAAAATCCCGGCAATACCGTGATTCCCGTCGGTGCCGAGCCTGATTTTATCAGCATTCGCGAGGCGCTGCGCATCAGTGATAACTACGCCGCCATGCGCAGCGGCCTCGCCGCCGGCGTGGACAATTTCTGCCACTTATTCAAGCAGGTCACTGGCAGCGACGCGCCGCCATACCCGTCGAGCCTGCTTGGCGCGTGCGACGTGACGCCGCTGCAACTCACCGCCGCGTTCACCGTTTTTCCAAACAATGGGGTGTTGATTAAACCATGGTTCATTGACCGCGTCGTCAGCGCCAGGGGCGAGGTGCTGTATCAAAACCAGCCCGATCAAACAAGGGTGCTTTCGCCGCAAATTTCCTATCAAATCAGTGATATGTTGCGCGGTGTGGTTGATGGTGGTACCGCGGTCGCACTGCGCAGCGTGTTCGGTTTGACGGGCGACTTGGGCGGCAAGACCGGTACTACCAATGATTACAAGGATGCGTGGTTTGTCGGTTACAACAGCGAACTTACCGCCGGCGTCTGGGTCGGTCTTGACAAGCCGCTGACGGTCATGCCCGGAGGTTATTCCAACCGCCTCGCCGTGCCGGTGTGGGGCGGTGTTATGAAAATCGCCCTGCCCCATTACCCGTCCAGGCCGATGCCGCCGCCGGCCGGTTTGACGCGCGCCCAGGCCAAGTCCGAGCAAACGGTATGGTTCTTTTTCAAATCCACCACCGTCAGCGAGCGCAGTGAATATTTGCGCGACGACCAAATCAGCGACGGTTTCCTGCGGTGTTTGGACGCGGACACGATTCTCAATGTCAGCGGCGCGGCCTCCGAGACCGGGGGGAAATCATGGTTTGAAAAGTTCTTTGGCGCTGATGATGAGGGGGAGCCGCCACTCAAGCCCGCGGACAACCGGCCGATGGATTAGTTCGCTGACGGTGTGCTGGCAACAACTCCCGCTTGTTTGCCGGCGCGGTATTTTTATCCGGTCAGCGGATGATGTTATTTTGGCCGTCACACACCACGCGCTTGGGGACGATGGGCGCGGCGGATTGGGCGAAGCACATGATGGAGAGCACTTCTCCTTTGTGAATCAGGTTTGCCGCGCCGCCGTTGATGATGATGACACCGCTGCCCGCCGCGCCTTTTTGCACGTAAGTTTCGATGCGTGAGCCGCTGGTGACGGAGGAGACGAGCACTTTCTCCCCCTCCCACAAGTCAACCGCCTGCATCAAGTCCTCGGCGATGGTGATGCTGCCTTCGTAATGCACATTGGCGTCGGTCACCACGCAACGGTGGATTTTGGATTTCAACAGCGAACGAATCATAGGGGCGGCATGATGCACGAAGCGGTGGCCTTTGCCAATCAAAAATACTTTGCGATGTCACGGCGAAGATGTTTTAATAATGCCCGTCATGCTCGCCTGGCTTAAGACCATCATCGCACTGCCGTTCAACGTGCTGGTGGTTGTCCCTGCGCTGACGCTGTGGCTCACCGGCTGGCGGTGGCGGGCCGGCCATCCCGCGCTGATGGTGAGCGGTGCGCTGCTGCTGGCGGCGGGGTTGTTGCTGGCGGTGTGGACAATGTGGCTGTTTGACCGCGTTGGCCGGGGCACTGCCGCGCCATGGAACCCGCCGCGCAGGCTGGTGGTGCGCGGCCCCTATTGCCACGTCAGAAATCCGATGATTACCAGCGTGCTGACAATGTTGCTCGCGGAATCGCTGCTGCTCAACTCATGGGCGCTGGTGGTTTTGCTCCTGATTTTTTGGCTTGGCAACGTCATTTATTTCCCGCTCGTTGAGGAGAAAACCTTGCGGCAACGCTTTGGCGACGACTACGCCTTGTACCAGAAGAATGTCCCGCGCTGGCTCCCCCGCCTGACGCCGTGGCACTTGCCGGAGTGAAACGTGCCCGACAAAAACATAATCTGTGTGCAACGGGGCTAATCTGTGGTTATAATTGACGGCATGGTTGACCACGCTGACAATGAGCCGGCTCCGCCCGCCAAAACTGTTCCGCAACGCCGCGATGTCGCTGCCAGTGACACTTGGGACTTGTCCCTCTTGTACGCTGACGAAGCGGCCTGGGACGCGGATTTTGCCAGGTATGAAAAACTTTATCCCCAATATTTGGATTTTAAGGGCGCGTTGTCAGCGTCAGCGGCGCGGTTGAGGGAGTGTTTGGAATTCGACCGCGAGATGGATTTGCTGGCGGAGAAATTGGGGCATTACGCGTCGTTGCGCGGGAGCGAGGATGCCTCCGACAACGCCAACCTCGCGCGCGAGGGGCGGTTCATGCGCTTGATGACGCTCGCGGCGGAGACGGCTTCGTTTTTGACGCCGGAGCTTCAGGCCATCGCTGACGATGACTTCGCCAGGCTCCTTGCCGACCCGCTGCTGGAGGAGTGGCAGGGCAAACTCACGCGCCTGCGCCGCTTCAAGCCTCATGTGCTGTCGGAGCAGGAGGAGCGGCTGCTCGCGCTGGCGTCACTGCCGCTGGGCGCGGCCAGCGAGACGTTTTCACAACTGACCAACGTGGACATGAATTTCGGCGTCATCAAGGACGGGCATGGCGCTGACGTTGAGTTGTCGCACGGCGCGTTCGCGTCGTTCCTTGTCAAGCGCGACGCCAGGCTGCGGCGCGACGCGTTTCATCAATATTACGCCGGGTTTGAGGCGCACAAGTTCACACTGTCAGCGACCCTCGCGCACGCGGTCAAACGCGGCGTGTTCAACGCCCGCGCGCGCAACTACCCGTCGGCGCGCGCCGCGGCGCTGTTCGCCGACAACATCCCGCTGACGGTGTACGACAACCTCATCGCCACGGTGAAAAAGAATCTTGGCGCGCTGCACGATTATTATGAACTTCGCAAAAGAACGCTGAAGCTGACGGACTTGCATTTCTACGACACCTATGTGCCGATGGTCGCTGACATTGAAACGCGCGTCACGTTTGACCGGGCGTGCGAGATGGTGCTGTCATCGCTGGCGCCGCTCGGCGAAGAGTACGGCAAAATCCTCGGCGACGGTTTTGCGAGCCGCTGGGTTGACCGCTACGAGACGAAAGGCAAGCGTAGCGGCGCGTTTTCGAGCAGCAGTTACACCAGTCCGCCGTATATTTTGATGAATTATCAGGACGATGTTTTTTCCGACGTCTACACGCTGGCGCACGAGGCCGGGCACTCGATGCATTCGTGGCACAGTCAGCGGAACCAAAAGTTTCAGGATTATAATTATCCGATATTTTTGGCCGAAGTCGCCTCGACATTCAACGAGGAATTGCTGACGCATCACCTGCTGCAAACGACCGCTGACGGTGGGATGCGGGCGTACATTTTAAACCGCCAGATTGACGATATTCGCGCGACGCTCATCCGCCAGACGATGTTCGCTGAGTTTGAGAAAATCACGCACGAGATGGACGAGGCGGGCGAGCCGCTGACGCTGGAGTCGTTGCGCGCGGTGTACCGCCGGTTGCTGGAGGAGTATCACGGCGCGGGCATGGTGATCGATGAGGCGCTGGAGTTGGAATTCCTGCGGATTCCGCATTTTTACGGTGCGTTCTACGTGTACAAATACGCGACCGGCATCAGCGCCGCGCTGTCATTGTCAGCGGGCGTATTGCAAGACCCCGCGAAAAACCGCGGGCCATACATGGATTTTCTGAAATCCGGCGGCAGCCGATTTCCGATCGACACGTTGCGGCTGGCGGGCGTGGATATGTCAACATCAGCGCCGGTGCAGGCCGCGTTGGATTTGTTCGCGAGGCGGGTGAGGGAGTTGGGGGAGTTGTTATGAGTCCGCTGATGATGAAGTCTTCCGGCGTGTCGTTGCGGGACTGGGTCTTAATTTTTTTTCTTGATAGAAACTTCAAATTATTTGATTACACGAGACCAATGATTGGCCAAACCTTAAATTTTAAATCTTACAGCCGTACTGGCAGCGGTTTTGGTGTGGTTGATTTGCTTTCGCTGAGCGAAAGCTCTAATAATTCCATCATAAACAGAATAGCAAGTTTTTTTTCGATTTCTCCAAAAAAATCTTGGGTGATTAGCAAAATCCTAGATAGTGTCGTCACAAGATGTTAAGCCAGAGGAAAAGGCAGCGGATGTGCACCGCAGCCAGGAAGGAAGAGGCGCGTTTAGTGTAGTGCGTGGCAATGCCGCGCCACCGCTTGAGATGCATAAAGGCATTTTCCGCCAAGTGGCGCAATTTGTAGAGATAGTGGTCGTAATCACGCTGCGATTTTTCTTGGGTGGAATCACCGGGT
>JAITHY010000151.1 GCA_031279715.1 Verrucomicrobiales bacterium
CCTCAACAACCTCCTGCTCATCGGCAACGCCGGCAATAACAGCGCCGCCACCGACAACGCCACCGGCTTGCTCACCATCCAAAACGGCGGCACCCTCCAAGGCAACGGCAATGTCATCCGCATCGGCAACCAACGCGGCGCCGTTGGTAAACTCATACTCGAACAAGACGGTGAGCTTAAGTCCGCCGGTGACATCTACGTCGGATTCGATTACAACGCCAATGGCGTGCTTGATGTGCGCGGCGGCCTTCTCGCCCTCGCCAACAGTGACCTCGCCAAGGGCAATCTCATTGTCAATTACAAAGCCTTCGGCAACCAGGACGGACAAATCGGCGGCGGCGTGCTGACGGTCAGCGGCGGTGGCGTGGTCGCCAACGGCATTCTTTTCGGCGGTGAAAAAGCCAACACTGAAAACAAAACTGTCGCCGCTGGCGTGGTCGCCGCCTTCCGGCAAAGCGGCGGCGTCGTCTATGTCGGCGCGAACGGCATCAATGTCGGCGGCACCGGCGCGGCAGTGTACAACAACCTCAAACCCGAGGTGACTCTCAGCGGCGGCACGCTGGCAACCCTCGCCAGTTGGTCGTCCACGCTGAGGATGACCCTTGCGAGCGACATGACTTTTGCGCCGACGGACGCGCTGAGCATCATCCTTGACGGCGAGTTGGCCGGCGATGGCGGCTTGGTTAAAAACGGCAACGGCACGCTGTTGCTCAACGCCGCGAACAGCTACGCGGGCGACACCGTCGTCAGCGCGGGCACGCTGGCATTGGGCGATGTCGCGGCGCTCGGCGGCGTGGCGGATTTGCTCATTGTCAGCGACGCGGGCGCGGCGGTGGAGTTGAGCTACAGCGGCACGGCGACCGTTGACCGGCTGTGGCTGGACAACGTGACCGTCAGCGCGCTCAACATCGGGCAAGGCTACTCCGCCGCCGATTTGAACATCGCCCTGGGCGCGACCATCTTCAGCGGCGGCGGCTTGCTGGCCGTCAGCACCATTCCCGAACCCTCCGCGCTGGCGCTGATGGTCACGGGCGCCGCGCTGCTCGCGTTGTTGCGCCTGCGCAAATCAACCCTGCAATCACCGCCGGTCATGAAAAAATTACTGCTCTTCGCTCTTGTTATTCCGGCGCTGACGGTCAGCGCGCTGGAGGATTGGGAACTCGGCCCCTTCGTCCGCCCCGCCAATGCCCGGCCCGTCATCAAGCCCAACCCCGACAGCATGTTCAACTGCCCCGTGCGCGGCGAGCCGGTCGCGTGGGAATCGCGCCACACATTCAACCCCGCCGCTGTTGTTCGCAACGGAAAGATTTACGTCCTCTATCGCGCTGAGGATGACCACGGGCGCAATTCCATCGGCTCCTACACCTCGCGGCTCGGACTGGCGGAGAGCGCTGACGGTGTGAATTTCAAGACGCTGCCGGAGCCGGTGTTTTATCCTGACAAGGACGCGCAGTTGCGCTGGGAGTGGGAGGGTGGTTGCGAAGACCCGCGCGTCGTCGAGCTGGAGGATGGAACGTACATGCTGTTTTACACCATGTACCGGCGCGAGCAGCGCGGACGCCATGTGATGGTCGGTCTCGCCAGGTCACGCGATTTGTTAAAGTGGGAAAAAATGGGGCCGTTGTTCGCGTATGACGACAAGTACCGGCTGGCGTATCCGAGCAAATCCGCGTCGCTGGTTTGCGCCGTGCAAAACGGCCGGCTCATCGCAAAGAAAATCAACGGGCGTTACTGGCTCTACCAAGGCGAGGGTTCGATTTGCGTGTACTCGACGGAGGATTTTGTGAACTGGCAAAAACACAACACGCTGCTGCACCCGCGCGCCGGCAAGTTCGACAGCAATTTCCCCGAATCCGGCCCGCCGGCGGTGCTGACGGACAAAGGCATCATCCTGCTCTACAACGGCAAGAACGCTGACAATGACAAAACCGACCCCTCGCTGCCGCCCAAGGTGTACGCCGCCGGCCAGGCGTTGTTTGACGCGAACGACCCGACGAAATTGCTGGCGCGCTCCGAGGAGCCGTTTTTCAAGCCGGAGATGGACTGGGAAAAGAGCGGGCAATACAAAGACGGCACGACGTTCATCGAGGGCCTGGTGTTGTTCAAAAACCAATGGTTCCTTTACTACGGCTGCGCGGACACCTTCGTCGGCGTCGCCATTGCCAAGGTGAAGCCGGGGGAGATGTGAGTATTTAGTTTTTTATTTTTCGTTTGTCTATGGTAAAAATAAAAACATGAAACACATTCTGCCGCTTGTCAGCGCGCTCATCATCCCCGTCACTGTCAGCGCCCTCACCATTGCCACGGATGACACTTGCCTGATGTTCAGCGACAAAACGGGCGCGCCCTTGCAAACGCTCTATTACGGCGACCGCGCCGCCGCGCCCGCTGACGCTGACCAACCCAAGCCCCTCGGCGCGGCGTATCCCGCGTCCGGTTACGCTGACACCGGCGAGCCGGCGTTGCGCGCCATCCACGCCGACGGTAACATGTCCACGCTGCTGGTCGTGGAAAAAACCGCCGTCACCCCGCTCGACGACAACCGCTCGCTGACGGTCATCACCTTGCGCGACCCGCATTATCCGCTGTTCGTCGAGCTGCGCCTCACCGCCCACCGCCGCGAAAATCTCATCGCCCACCGCGCCGTGATTTGGCACGAGGAACCCGCGCCGGTGCAGTTGTTCAACTTCGCCTCGCTGTCACTGCCCTTCGCGCCGGGCGATTACTGGCTTGCGCAATTTTACGGCGGCTGGGCGAACGAGGCGAATTTGCTGGAGGAAAAATTGCAACCCGGCGTCAAATTACTCGACTCCAAACTCGGCGTCCGCGCCCACGAAAACCGCTCGCCGATGTTTCTGCTCGGCGTCGGCACACCGTCAGCGGAGGACACCGGCGGCGTCATCGGCTGCCAGTTCGCGTGGTCGGGCAATTTCCAGTTCGCGTTCGACATGGACAGCAAGCGCGCGCTGAGGCTCAACGTCGGCGTCAACCCGTTCGGCGCGCAATTCAAACTCGCGCCCGGCGAAAAATGGGAGTCGCCCGAGGCGCTGACGGTGTTCAGCAACGCCGGCACGGGCAAGATGAGCCGCGACTTTCACCGCTGGGCGCGGCGTTACGGCGTGCGCGACGGCGGCCAAATCCGCCCGCTGGTGTTCAACAACTGGGAGGCGACCACCTTCAACTTTGACGAACGGCGGCTCGCGGAATTTTTCCGGCTCGCGGCGGCGGCGGGCTTCGAGCAATTCCTGCTCGACGACGGCTGGTTTGGAAACAAATACCCGCGCGACAACGACCGCGCCGGACTCGGCGACTGGGACGCAAACCGCAAGAAATTGCCAAACGGCATCACCGGCCTGTGCCGCGCCGCCGCTGACAGTGGCATCCCGTTCGGCATCTGGATTGAGCCGGAAATGGTCAATCCGAAAAGCGAACTTTACGAGGCGCACCCCGACTGGGCACTGTCAGCGCCGCGCCGCCCCTTGCATTTGCAGCGCAACCAGCTCGTGCTCGATTTGACCAACCCCGCCGTGCAACAATTTTCCTATGAGGCGCTGAACGGTTTGCTGGCCGCGAACCCGGACGTCAGCTACGTCAAATGGGACGCCAACCGCTCGCTCAGCAACGTTGGTTCCGCGTACCTGCCCGCTGACCGTCAGCCGGAGATTCCGTATTTGTATAATCGCGCGCTCTATGAAAACATGGCGCGCATCGCTGACGCTCACCCCAATGTCCGCATGATGCTTTGCTCCGGCGGCGGCGGGCGCGTGGACTACGGCGCGCTGCGTTACTTCCATGAATTTTGGGCGAGCGACAACACCGACCCGCTGCGCCGTGTCAACATCCAGTGGGGCTGGTCGTATTTTTATCCGTCGCTGACCGTCGCCGCGCACGTCACGCACATGGGCAAGCGCCCGCTGAAGTTCGCCTTCGAAGTGGCGATGAGCGGGCGGCTGGGCATGGACATGGACCTAAGCAAAATGTCACCGGAAGAGATGGACTTCACCCGCCGCGCCAACGCCGAATACAAGCGGCTGCGCGACGTCATCCAACTCGGCGAACAATACCGCCTCGTCGCCCCGCAAGGCAGCCCGCGCTGCGCGCTGATGTACGTCAACGCCGGCCGCGCCGTGGTCTTCGTTTACCAAACCGCTGACAAAGACGCCGCGCCCGTAAAGCTAAAAGCCCTGGCCGCCAGCGCCACCTACATCGTGAAAGAAATCAACGCTGACACGGCCCCCCGCGAATTCACCGGCGCTGAGTTGATGAGCAGCGGCCTCCCTTGCCCGCTGACCAAGGCGGCCACCAGCGCCGTGTACGAATTGGTCAAACGCTGACGCTCGACAACTGACCGTCAGCGGCTAGCTTGTCCTCATGACCCTGGAATTGTCCACCCCCGCGCTGCTGTTCCCCGCCATCAGCCTGCTGTTGCTGGCGTATACCAACCGTTTCCTGCACCTCGCCGCGCTCATCCGCAAACTGCACAGCGAACACAAAGCCGGCTCCGACCCGCTCGCCAAGCCGCAAATTGACAACCTGCGCGTCCGCCTTGAACTCATCCGCTGGATGCAGGCGCTGGGCGTCGCCAGCCTGCTTGCCTGCACCGTGGCGATGTGCGCGCTGTTCTTCGACTGGCAGACCGCCGGCGTGGCATTGTTCTCCATCGGCATGACGCTGATGGCGGGTTCGCTGGCGCTGGCGTTGCGCGAAATCATGATCAGCGGCGGGGCGTTGAAGGTGTACCTTGGGGAGATGGATGAAAAAACCGCGGCTGAAAAATAAAACTTGGGACGATTTCGCTTTTTCAATTTTTTATGGTCAGAACTGGAGCGCTGCCACCGCTTGGGTTTTCCCCGCTGACAGTGAATAATACAGGTTCCTCATTATTTAGAGTGGAATGGCGGGTTTGGCAAGGGAATAATTTAGCAGCGAGGGAATCTTGAGCTTGGCGGCGGTGAAGTAGAGCATGGCGATGAAGTAGCGGGTGGAACG
>JAITHY010000169.1 GCA_031279715.1 Verrucomicrobiales bacterium
CCCGCACGCGGCAATTTGTTGACGCGGTCGCCGGCACCAACTGCCAAATCCTCGACACGCGCAAAACCACGCCCGGCCTGCGCCATCTCGCCAAGTACGCCGTCCGCTGCGGCGGCGGCGTCAACCACCGCCTCGGTTTGTACGACGCCTTCATGCCCAAGGACAATCACACCGCGCTGATGATGACGCCCGACGACATCGCCGCTGCCGTTGACAAAATGCGCGCGTTCAATCCCGACGCCAAAATCATTTTCGAGGCCGACACCTTGGAGCAAGTGAAAATCCTCGCCCCGCTCGGTGTTGACCAAATCCTGCTCGACAACATGACCGACGCGCAACTGGCCGAGGCCGTCCGCATTGTCAGCGGACGCGCAAAATTGGAAGCCTCCGGCAACATGACCCTGGAACGCGCCCCATCCGCCGCCGCGACCGGCGTGGATTTTCTCTCCGTCGGCGCCCTCACCCACAGCGTCCGCGCGCTGGATTTTTCATTGGAATTTTTGTCAAAATAATGACGGCAAATTGATCCGGCCGCGCACAAGTTTGATTTTTCCGCCAACGCGCTGTCAGCGGACCCCGGCGGGCATCTCGGAATACATATACTCCGGCACGGATTTGGCGATAAAATTTTTCATGAATGTCAGCGTCGCCTCGGCGCCGCGCGAGGCGCCGGCGCGGTCATCGCCAATCGGCATAAAAACGCTGACATACGCCCAGCGGTGGTTGGTGTTGCGCAACACCCGATCCCAACTGCCGAGGAACACCCGCGTCCAATGACTCGGCGTGGTCACGCCGCGCCCGACAAACCAATATAAATACAACGCCTGCCGCGTCATCGTTTGGCCGGCGCCTTGGCTGTCGTTGCGATGAATGGACACCTTCATGACGTTCAGCGAGTGTCCGTTGTCCAGGGGGACGGGGACAACCTCCTCGCTGTCGATGACCCAGCCTTGCGCGGGCAAACAAGCCTCCGGACGATGGATGCTGTTCTTCGCGCCGCCGGCAAGGACGATGGTGCACGCCAGCAACTCGCCGCGCGCGCCGCCGTAAATCCGGCGCACCATTTCCGTGTCAGGCGGCAAGAGCCGTTTTTCAGCCTCGGACATGCCTTGCAACTCGCCGCCGGTCAGGTCGCCAACGTGGTCGGGCAGCGCCATTTTCACGCCAGGGACGGGCGCTGTGTTGGGATTGGGCGAAAAGTAGCAGACCAGCAGCACAGCGGCAAAAAACAGCACGGCCACGGTCAATTTCCAAATTTTAACATTCATAACGCCAAAGCATACCAAATTCCAGGCCCTGGGAAAATCTCAAATTTCCGACGCGATTTTCTACCAATTACGGCTTAATAAAACCTGGTCCACCACCGTGGCGATTGGCATTTGATAAATGCCGAACACCGTCAGCGCGCCGACCAGCAGCCACACCAGCAGCTTCGCACTGAAACGCAACTTCACGGCGCCAGCGGCGGGTTCATTCCAGTACATGTAACGCACAATGCCCAGGTAATAATACAGCCCGACCGACGCGGCAATCACACCAACAGCAACCAGCACGTAATGCCCGCCTTCCCACGCCGCCGCGAGCACGCCAAATTTTCCCGCGAAACCGAGCAGCGGCGGAATGCCGGCCATCGAGACAAACGCCACCGTCAGCGCAAACGCGGCCAGCGGCGAGCGCTTCGACAAGCCGGAGAAATCCGTCAACTCCTCGCCGCCAACTTGTTTGGCCACGACAGTGATCAGGAAAAACGCCAGCAGCGCGGCGAATAAATACGACACAAGATAAATCAGCACCGCGTTCACCCCGCGTTCGCCAAGGCAACTGAGCGCGATGAGCATAAAGCCCGCGTGCCCGATGCCGGAATACGCAAGCAGGCGTTTCAAGTTGCGCTGCGGCAACGCGGCAAAAGTGCCGAGCACCACCGTCGCGCCCGCCAGTATCGCCAACAATGAGCCGGTGTGCGGCGTCAGCGCGGGATGATTAAAACCGCCAAACACCACCAACCGCAGCAACAGCACAAAGCCCGCCGCCTTGCTGCCCACGGCGAGGAACGCCGTCACCGGCGTCGGCGCGCCTTGGTACACATCCGGCGCCCACACATGAAACGGCACGGCGGCGATTTTGAAACCCAGTCCGGCCAGAATCAGCGCCAGCGCGAATAACAACGACAGACTCGGCGGCGTCACCGTCAGCGTCTCACCAATCGCGCGAAACGACGTGCCGCCCACATTGCCGTACAAAAATGCGATGCCGTACACCAAAAAACCCGTCGAGAGCGCGCCGATGACGAGATACTTCACACCAGCCTCCAGAGACGACGCCTTGTCGCGCTGGCAGGCAACCAGCACATAAAACGAAATCGTCACCAACTCCAGCGCGACGAACATCAGCGTGAAATCCACCGCCGACGCCAGCAACAGCAGCCCGACCGTCACCAACAGCGGCAGAAGCAAGAACTCGTGGCGCGCCACCGTCAGCGTCCCGGCAAATTCCGCCGCCATCCACACCACCACAATCAGCGTCACGAGGAAAAATTGCTTGAAAAAAATCGCCAGCCCATCCACCGAATACAAGCCGTGGAAATAACGCCCCACGCCCAGCGTCAGCGGCTCAATAAAGGTTGCCGCCAGCACCAGCGTCGCGCCAATCGCGGCGGCGCACGCCAGCCGGCGCGGCCCGATATTCGGACGCAACGCCGCCGCGACGAACAGCGTCAGCGCCCACGCCAGCAGTTGAAATTCCGGCATCAACAAAAACGTCTTCATAATCCTAACCAGCCATCAATCACGGGTTGCACAAATTGAATCACCAGCCGCGGGCAAAAACCTATCACCAGCAGCGCCGCCGCGAGCAGC
>JAITHY010000179.1 GCA_031279715.1 Verrucomicrobiales bacterium
CGCTCGGTGCGCTGGCCGTCCTGCACCAACTCGGCGGCAACGCCCTTGATGACCGGCAGCGGCTTCAATTCCTCCCCCGCCTTCGGTCGCATCATGTAACCCTCACCGTCAATGTAATAAGTCGGCTGCGCCAGTTCGTTGCCCTCGCGCGAGCGCGGCTCAATGCGCGCCACAGGCTGGCGCTCCTCAACCGTAATCCTCAGTCGCGACGGCAGCGCACGCTCCACGCGCACCGTATCCACGTAGGAAATCTCAGCCAGACTCCGGCGAATTTCCACGAGGTTCAACGCCATGATATTTTGCCGTCCGATTTGAAGATTGGCGACGCGCAACACCTCCGCGCGCGTCACCGAGCCTTGCACTTGCACGTCCACCCCGCGCAACATGAAATCCTTGTTCTCGCAAAACGCCAAACGCACCAAGACCTGACAACCGTAATACAACCCCACGCCCAGACCCGCCATCAGCGCCGCGCACAAACCGGACGCCAGCAACCGAAGATAAATTTTCTTCGTCTGCTGCCGCTTCTGCATATCGGCGTGAAACCTGTGCAACGTGTTCCGCCGCCGGCCGCCGGTCATGTTAAACCGCCTCGCCATCAACGTTCCGCCTCCACGGACAAAATTAAAATCTTCTCGCACAGTTGGGGAAAACCAATCCCCGCCGCGCGCGCCGCCTCCGGAAAAAAACTCAACTCCGTCATCCCCGGCAGCGTGTTCACCTCCAGCACGACGGGTTCACCGTCAGCGGGCACCATCAAATCCACGCGCGAATACACCGCGCAACCCAATGCCCGGTGCGCCGCCAGCGCTGTCGCCTGAATTTTCATCGTCAGCGCCGCGTCGAATTTTGCCGGACACGTGTGCGCCGCCATACCCGCCGTGTACTTGTGCGCGTAGTCAAAATCCCCGCCCTTCGTCTCCACCTCAATCACGGGCAGCGCCTCCTCACCCAAGATGCCCACCGTCACCTCGCGCCCCAAAATCAATTCCTCCACCAACATCGGACGTCCCATCGCTGACGCCACCGCGCGCGCCGCGTCCGCTGACGTCCGCACAATCGACAACCCGACGCTTGATCCTTCCGCCACCGGCTTCAAAACGCACGGCGCCGTCAGCGGCCCGCCAGGATTCCACACTCCGCCCTCGGCAACTCTTATTCCATTTTTAATAAATAATTTTTTCGCCTTGGATTTGTCAAACGCAACCCGGCTCGCCGCCGATCCGCTTCCCGTGAACAGCCGTTTTTCTTTTTCCAGCCGATCCTGCAACTCGCCATCCTCGCCAAACACCCCATGCAACCCGATAAACACAACATCCACTGACGATGGAATCCCAAAGTCACGCGCCGTCACATCCAGTTCGCCGACGGTGACGCCCAGCGAACGCAAGGCCGCCGCGATTGCCGCGCCCGTCCGCAACGACACCTCACGCTCAGCGGAAATTCCACCTTTCAGCAATAATATGTTCATGTCACGCGCGTTCATTTCAATATCCCAAAATCTTCACCTCAAGCTCCAGCTCCACTCCGCGTTTTTCCCGCGCCTCACGTTTCACAGCTTCAATCAAATCCATCACATCTTTCGCCGTCGCCCCACCATCATTGACAATAAAATTGCCATGTACAGCAGAAATTTGCGCCCCGCCGCATTTTTTTTTCCTCAACCCCAATTCGTCAATCAGCCTGCCCGCCGGAATCGCCACCGGATTCTTAAACACGCACCCTGCCGAGGGCGCCGCCGGCTGCGCCGCCCATCGTTTTTCATTGAACCCCCGCAAAATCCCGCTGATGGTCTCCTCCTCGCTGCTCACACCGCGCAACGTCGCCCCCAGCGCGATATGCGTCTCGAACAACGGCGCCGAGCGGTAGCTCACCGTCAGCGCCTCGCGCGGAATCTCAACGATTTCCCCATCCGGCGTCATGCAACGCACGCTGACAATGACCTCCATCGTCGAATGTCCCATCGCCCCCGCGTTCATCCTCAGCGCCCCGCCGAGATTGCCCGGAATCCCCTCCAAAAACTCCAACCCGCCCAGCCCGGCGCGCTTCGCCGCGTGCACAATGTCGCGCAACCGCGCCCCCGCGCCGGCTCGAATTTCCATCCCGCTGACACTCACCACACCAAACGCTGGCTGGCCCAAATGCGCGCACACCCCGCGAATCCCATGGTCAAGCACCAGCAAATTCGAGCCGCGCCCGATGACTGTCAGCGGCACATTTTCCCCGCGGCAAAAATTCACCACCCGCCGCAACGCCTCATCATCAACGGGTTCAAACCACACCGCCGCTGCCCCGCCCACCCGCAGTGTGGTGTGCCTGCTCATCGGCTCGTACAACTTCAAAACCGAACGCTCCCCCGCCGCCTCCCGCAACCGCCGCGCCATCCGCAAATCCCGCGCCATCTCCCCGCTGACAGTGTGAATATTCCCCGCCCCCATCGTCAGCACACAATCGCCCGGCTCCAAGTTCACCGCCAGCGCCGCCTTCAAATCGTCCAGAGTCGGCGTGTAAATCGCGCGCGCACCGACAGCGGAGGCCAGCTTATCCCCGCTCACACCCTCAATCGGCGACTCGCCCGCGCTGTAAATGTCCGTGATAAAAACCCGGTCGGCCTCAGCGAACGCCCCCGCGAACTCATTCCGCAAATGCAACAACCGCGAATACCGATGCGGCTGAAACGCCGCCAAAATCCGCTTGCTCCCGCAATTCCGCGCCGCTGACAATGTCGCGCGAATCTCCGACGGATGATGCGCGTAATCGTCCACCACAAGAACATCGCCGTCACGATGCAAAATCTCAAACCGCCGCGCCGCGCCCCGCATCATCGCCAGCGCCCGCTGACAGTCGGCAAACGACACGCCCGCCGACAACGCCACCGCCACCGCGCCGAGCGCGTTGCCGGCATTGTGACGGCCCGGCAGCGTCACTGTCAGCGCGCCGAGCGGCCGGTCGTTTTCCAACACCGTGAACGTTGACGCCGTCGCGCCAACCGTGAGGTCGGCAATTCGATAATTAGCGTCGTGCTCCAGCGCATAAGTCACCGTCAGCGGTAATTTTTCCGCCAACACGCGGCAAGCCGGATTGTCCGCGCACAACACCGCCGGCATCCGCGATTTTTTCGCCAACCCCAAAAATGCCCCTTCGATATGCCGCAAATCCGCGTAATGGTCGAGATGATCCGCCTCAACATTCAACACCAACACCGAATCGGGCGCATAACATTCCAGCGTCCCGTCACTCTCATCCGCCTCGACAATCAAATCACCGTCACCCAACCCCGCGTTGAACTCAAAATCCGGAATCTCCGCCCCGATGTAATAACCCGGCTCGCGGCCGGCGGCTTGAAAAATTCGCGTCAGCATCAGCG
>JAITHY010000180.1 GCA_031279715.1 Verrucomicrobiales bacterium
TCGTTGATCGTTGATCGTTGATCGTTGATCGTTGATCGTTGATCGTTGATCGTTGATCGTTGATCGTTGATCGTTGATCGTTGATCGTTGATCGTTGATCGTTGATCGTCAGCGATTCACCCATGCCAAAGCCGCCGCCAACAAGGCAGAACGACGTGATTATTTCGGCTTGGTTATTCATCGCGGGAAACTTTTTACACAACCCGCCAATACTGTCAACTGTTTTTATATATTTTTTTACCCAAAAAAATCCCCCGCCAGGAGCGTTTAAATCTCATTGTCAGCGTCCAAAACCTTATCTTCCAGCAATACTATCGGGCATGGCGGCAGCTTTGCCAGAAAGTTCCGCCCGTAGGATTTCGACAATATCCGGGAATCAAGGATGGCGACCTGTCCACTGTCGGAGGCGGTGCGGATGAGCCGGCCAATGCCCTGGCGGAATTTTAAAATCGCTTCCGGCAAAGAATAATCGCGGAATGGGGAGCCGCCGTGCTCCTCGATAAATTCCAGTTTCGCCTCAATCAGCGGATGATCGGGTACGGCGAACGGGAGACGCGTCAGGATAACGTTCTTCAACAGGTCGCCGGGCAAGTCCACTCCCTGCCAAAAACTATCCGTGCCGAACAACACCGCCCCCGGCGTGGTCTTGAATTTTTCCAACAAAAATTTGCGCGACATCCCCGTCCCCTGCACCAGCAACTCCATCCCCTGTGCCGACAAGCTCACCGTCAGCGCCTGCCCGACGCGGTGCATCAATCCGTAGCTGGTAAACAACACCAGCGCCGAGCCACGCGTCTGCCGGACGAAATATTCAATCCACCGCGCCAATGCCGCCTCGTACTCCTCCGCCCGCGCCGGTTCCGGCATCCACCTGGGAATAAACACCCGCATCTGCCGCTGATAGTCAAACGGCGAGTCCAGTTGCAGCGCCTCCGCCGACTCCGCGCCCAGGCGCTTTTGAAAATACCCCAGCCCCTTCCCCACCGCCAGCGTCGCGCTCGTCAAAATCGCCGTCCGTCCAGGCTTGAACAACATCTCCCGCAACACCTCCGCCAGGTCAACCGGCGCGGCTTGCAGTTGCAAACTCCCGCCGCGCCCCGCCTTCTCCACCCAGTACACATAATCCTCCCGCGCCTGCGACAAAAACACCTTCACATCCTCGCGAAAGGCCGCCAGGCGCGCCGCCATGTCGCGCAACTCGGCCTGATTCGACTCGTCCTTCGTCTCCTGCGCCAGCGTCAGCAAGCCTTGCCGCAGCGTCAGCAACGGCAGCGCCAGCAAATCTTCCGCCATCTCCGGACGCCGCACACGACATTCGTTGCCCTCCTTGAAATCGCACGCCGCCTCCACTTTGCCGAAAAACAGGTCCGACGCCTCCAGCACCTCCGCAACCAACCGCTGTTCCGCTGACGCTCGCAACACCGGCAACAACCCTTTTCGCGTCGAGGGATGATAAAGCCGTTGCAACTGATACCGCAACGCTGACGCTGACACTTGCAAGCCAATGTGCCGCGCCGCCGCCATTTCCAGATTGTGCGCCTCGTCGAAAATGACAAAATCGTTCGGAAACAAATAGCCGTCAAAATCCTCCTGGCCCTCATCTTTCGCGCCAAGGCAGGTGAAGAACAGCGTGTGGTTCAGCACCACGATGTCCGACTCCGCCAGCCGTTTCCGCGCTTGCTGGTAAAAACATCGCGGGTCGCCGCCGCACGTTTTTGTCGTGCACAAATGCGCCTCGCTGCACACCTGCGCCCACACCTTGAAATCCGGCGCCTCCGCAAAGTCGCTGAGGGTGCCCTCCGTCGTCGTCTGCAACCATTCCCAAATGCGCCGCAACTCCTGTTGCTCGCCGCCGACAAACAGCTCCCCCGCGTGCCTCATCGCCCGCGCCAGCCGCGACGGGCAAACGTAATTCTGCCGCCCCTTCAACAGCGTCGCCGCGAAATCGAACGGCAGCAACTTCTCCGCAAGCGGAATATCCTTGTGAAAAAGCTGCTCCTGCAAATTAATCGTGTGCGTTGAAACCAACGCCTTCCTTTTTTGTTCCTTCGCGAAATGAATGGCGGGCAGCAAATACGCCAGGCTTTTGCCAACGCCCGTTCCCGCCTCGACCACCAAATGCCGCTCCTCCTCCAGCACCCGCGCCACCTCCGACGCCATCGCCTGCTGTTGCGGGCGGAACTCATAATTTTTCGCCTTCGACAGCCCGCCGCCCGGCCCGAACAACTCGCGCACGCGGCGTTCCAGCTCAGTGTTATAAGGATTCAACGGGGCAATCACGGCAGCGAGCTTAGCGCAAAGTTTTTTTCACGCAAGCCGTGGCGCTATTTGTGCCCATCGGCGTCAAACCGCGCCGCCGCTTCCCCCGCCAACGCCAGAACAATCTCCACCATCCGCGCATCACCCCCGACCGGACGCGCATACCATAATTTTTTTCCGCTGACGGTGACCAACCGTTCCCCCGGCTGAAGTCCCATCATCAGCGGCAAATCCACCTGGTAATGCCTCCCCGTCGAAATGAAAAACGGCACCGCGATCACATTCGGTTTCACCGTCAGCGCCGTCCAGTCCTTTGCCAGCGGCGGCTCCTCCATGAACACCGCGCGGCATTCCCCGTAATGCCCGCCCCGCGCAATCCGCTCCGCATGCTCCCGCGCCACCGCCGCCGAGTTTTTGTTCCGCAACGTCCCGTGCCCCACAATCAGCAGGCAAGTCTCCCGCGCCGGCGGCGCTGACGCTGACACCGCCTCCCGCGCCGCGTGCAGCAAGGCCTCCGCCGCCAGCGGATGCATCCCGACCGGCCCGCAAAAAATCACCCGCTCCCCGCCGCTGACCATGAGTTCCCGCCGCAACACCGTTTCCGTAAAATATCCCCGGCTGACAAAATGCGGCACAACAAAAATCCGCCGCGCCCGAACCGCCGACAAGGCCTCGCGCCAACGCGGCGTCTCCCGCCAAAACGCGGCGTGAACCTCGGCGAACACTCCCAGCCGCCGCAATTGCCCCGCCAGCACAAGGGTTGACGACGACGCATCCCGGTCAAAATCGGATCCGTGCGCCGCCAACAACAATGCCGCTTCGGAAAAATCCATGGCTAATGATGACGGCCCTTCAGTTGATGAATGGTGAGGTCGTTTCCATCCGGATCCTTGCAACTGAAGAAGCGGCACACCGGCGTGTCGACCGTGTCCGTGGCGGAGCGCCCCTGTTCCGTCAGCGTCTTCTTCCATGCGTCCAAATCATCCACCTCGAACGCCAGCACGGCACCTCCTTTGCCGGCGGGCGCGAGATGGTCGGAGATTACCAGCGTCGCGCCGTGGAGGTCATACTCAATCCACCAATATCCCCCCTCCAGTTGCAATGTCTCCCCAGCCTGCAAGCCCAAGGTTCCCTCGTAGAATTTCCGCGCCCGCGCCACGTTTGTGACCGGCAGCCCGATAAATGCCATTTGTTTGATTTTCACTTTGCCAACTTAACACACCACGACCCGCCCGCAAATTTTCCACCGCAAGCTGTCACAACGCCACCCGCTGATTGTGATAATTGCCCGCCGGCCACGGCTTGCGGACGGTGGCCGCGTTCACAACCTCCACCGCGCCGCTGACGGTGACGTTTTCCCCGCACATGATCGCGCCCTTGACGGACAGTCGTTCCGCCGCTGACAGTGACGGCACATTTTTGCCAAAGGCCTCCTCGAACTTCGACATGATTTTATAATGCTCCCCGTCGAGGTCGATTTTCGGCGGAATGCCGCGACGGCTCACCGTCAGCGCCAGGGTTAAATCCTCGTTGACAACATAAGCGTCCGAGCGCAACGCCAGCAAATCCGCCGTCGTCTTCACCGGCGCAAAACGGCGGCGCGGCACCACCATCGCG
>JAITHY010000192.1 GCA_031279715.1 Verrucomicrobiales bacterium
ATTGAGATAAACGGCGGGTCCAACTTAACACTTGCACTGTCAGCGGCTTGATTTAGCATTTCACGCTGTATGGCACATGACGGAGAGGTTAACTATGCCAAGGATGAGGGAAATATCATCCTGACCACGCTTGACGCGACGATTAACTGGATGCGGAAGAGTTCGCTGTGGCCGATGCCAATGGGCCTGGCGTGTTGCGCGATTGAATTTATGTCGGCGGCGTGTTCGCGGTATGACTTGTCGAGGTTTGGCGCGGAGGTGACGCGCTTCTCACCGCGGCAGGCGGATTTGATGGTGGTCGCGGGGACGGTGACGTACAAGATGGCGCTGGCAACGAAGCGCATTTGGGACCAGATGCCCGATCCGAAATGGTGTGTCGCAATGGGCGCTTGCGCAAGCAGCGGGGGGATGTATCGGTCATACGCGGTGTTGCAGGGGGTGGATAATATTATTCCGGTGGATGTTTACATATCCGGATGTCCGCCGCGACCGGAGGCTTTTTTGGAGGCGCTGATTAAGTTGCAGGAAAAAATCTCGCACGAAAAATCTTTCAAAACTCTCAAGACGGCCGCGGCCTGACGCTGACCATGAACACGACTGCCTCTTCCAACCTCAACGAACAATACGCCGCCCGTTTTCCGGGGAAAATTGAGATTGCCGCTGACTTTCGCGGAGAAACCTCGTGGATGGTGGACAAGGACTCTTTGCTTGATATTATGCGGACGTTGAAAGCGGAGGGCTTTGATTATCTCGTTGATGTTTCCAGCGTGGACCATGTCGGGCGGGAACCGCGCTTTGAGGTGGTGTATGAGTTGCAGGATTTGCTGAGGGTCAGGTATTTGCGGGTAAAGACGCGCGTCGCTGACGGTGACCTGTTGCCCAGCGTCAGCGACATCTGGCGCGCGGCGAACTGGCATGAGCGCGAGATTTACGACATGATGGGCGTCAGGTTCAGCGGGCATCCCGACTTGCGGCGCATCCTGATGTGGGAGGGTTATCCGTATCATCCGTTGCGGAAGGAGTTTCCTCTGGCGGGGAAGGCGACGGAATTGCCGGACATTGCGTTCACCGCGCCGGCGCCGTTGGAAGGCGGGCCGTTTGTGACTTTGCCGACGGGCGAGGTGAGGGGACGGGAACCGCACTCGCGGGAGAATTTTTCCAGGATGGAACTGAAGGTTGGCGACGCGGCGTCACGGTCAGCGGTGGCGGTGGACAAGGCGGTGCGGGACGGCGCTGTTGGCGAGCAACTTGTGTTGAACATGGGACCCTCGCATCCGAGCACGCATGGCGTGTTGCGGATTGCGCTGGAATTGGATGGCGAGGTCATTGTCAGCGCCGACCCCGACATGGGTTACTTGCATCGCGGCGATGAAAAAATCGCGGAGAACATGACGTGGCATCAGTTCATCCCGTACACGGACCGGCTGGATTATCTCTCACCGCTGGCGAACAATGTGGCATATGCCTGCGCGGTGGAAAAATTGATGGGCTACGAATTGCCGGATCGGGCGAAAGTTATTCGCGTAATTTGCTGCGAGCTGGCGCGGATTTCCTCGCATCTTGTCGGCATCGGTTGCTGCGCGATGGACCTGGGCGCGATGACGGTGTTTCTTTACACGTTCACGGAACGCGAGAAGATTTATAATTTGTATGAGTTGCTGACCGGCGCGCGCTTCACCACCTCGTACACACGCATCGGCGGCTTGGCGCGCGATCTGCCGGACGGTTTCGTCGACAATCTCAAACTGTTCCTCAAACAATTTCCGAAGATGATTGGCGAAGTGGAGCGACTGCTCAATCGCAATCCAATTTTCCTCGCACGCATGAAGGACATTGGCGTCATCAGCGCCGCTGACGCGGTCAACTATGGTCTCACCGGCCCGAACCTGCGCGGCTCCGGCGTGGAATTCGACCTGCGGAAAAAAGTCCCCTATCTTGGTTATGAGCGGTATGATTTTGACGTGCCAGTCGGTGAGTTTGGTGATAGCTATGACCGCTATCTCGTCCGTATGGAGGAAATGAAGCAAAGTCTCCGCATCATTGAGCAAGCCATCGGCAAGCTGAAGCCAGGCCCGGTTAACGTGGACGATCCGAAGAATATTTTGCCTCCGAAAAACAAGGTGTTGACCGAGATGGAATCGCTCATTCAGCAGTTCATGATTGTCACCCAAGGCTTGAACGCCGTGCCCGGCGAGGTTTATTTCGGCGCGGAAAATCCGAAAGGTGAGCTTGGTTTTTATATCAACAGTCGCGGCGGAGGCGTCCCGTACCGGCTGAAAATCCGCTCGCCCTCGTTTGTTAATCTCGGTATTTTGCCTCATTTACTTCCTGGGTTGACTGTCAGCGACGTGCCTGCGGTCTTGGGCAGCTTTGATTTTGTAATGGGAGAATGTGATCGATGAACCTGACCCCTGAGTTTGAAAAAAAATTGGACGAAGCGGTGACGCATTACCCCGTCTCCAAACGCAGCGCGGCGCTGCCGTTGCTGCACCTGTGGCAGGAGGAATACGGCTTCATCAGCGACGCTGCTGTTGAGCTTGTTGCCGCGAAACTGGATATGCAACCGGTGCATATTCTGGAATTGGTGACGTTTTATCCCATGTTCCGTCGCGTGCCGGTTGGCAAACACCACATCAAAGTTTGCCGCACGCTGTCGTGCGCGCTGGGCGGCTCGCACGAGACGCATGCTTGTCTGAAAAAACTCACCGCCGCTGATGGTGACCCGCATGGACCCTGCACCAGTTCTGACGGCAAATACACCGTCGAGTTTGTCGAATGCCTTGCCTCTTGTGACAAGGCGCCCGTCGTGATGGGTGACGACGACCTTTACGAAAACGTGAACACCGAGGGAAAGGCGCAAGCCATCCTCGGCAAATACTCATAATTTATGCCAGCCACCCAAAGACGCATTTTGTTCAAGCACATCGACGAGGCGGGTTATACCAATGACCTTGCCTGTTACCTGAAAAACGGCGGCTATGCGGAGTTACGCAGGGCGCTGACGCTGGAGCCGCAGTTCATCAAGGACGAGGTGAAACAATCGCAATTGCGCGGGCGGGGCGGGGCGGGGTTTAGTTGCGGCGTGAAATGGGGGTTCATTGACGCGAAGAAAACCGCCAGGCCGATTTATCTCATTTGCAACGCCGACGAATCCGAGCCGGGCACCTTCAAAGACCGTCAAATTATCCACCAAGATCCGCATCAACTCATCGAGGGGATGACCATCGCGTGTTTTGCCAACAGCGTGCATCTCGCGTACATTTACATTCGCGGCGAATTTCCCGAAGGGGCGCGGATTTTGGAGCGCGCCATCAGCGAGGCGAAGGCGAAAAATTTTCTTGGCAAAAATATCCTCGGCGCCGGCTATGATCTTGAAATTTATGTTCATCGCGGCGCGGGCGCGTACATTTGCGGAGAGGAAACCGGCCTGATTGAATCCATCGAAGGCAAACGCCCTTATCCGCGCATCAAACCTCCCTACTTTCCCGCCGTGCTCGGCCTTTACCAATGCCCGACCATCGTCAACAACGTTGAAACCCTGTGCAACGTGAAACACATCGTCAGCATGGGTGGCGAGGCTTACGCGAAAATCGGCACGCCGAACAACACCGGCACAAGGCTCATTGGCGTCAGCGGTGACGTTCAGCGGCCCGGCTGTTACGAATTTGAATGCGGCGCGCTGACACTCGGCGAATTGATTTACGAGGTGTGCGGCGGCATCCGCAACGGCAACAAATTGAAAGCAGTCATCCCCGGCGGCTCGTCGTCCAAAATCCTGCGCGCTGACGCTCGCTTCAAGTTGAGAGACAAGGAAATCGGCATCAGCGACATTCCGCTGGACTTCGACAGTTTCGCCGCCATCGGCACGATGAGTGGCAGCGGCGGAGTCATTGTCATGGATGACACGCGCGACATGGTGGATTGCCTGGCCAACCTCAGCGAGTTCTACGCGCACGAGTCCTGCGGGCAATGCACACCCTGCCGCGAAGGTTCGCAATGGATGAAGAAAATTATCCACCGCATGAGCAGCGGCGTTGTGCGCCAGGAGGACACAGCGCTGTTGAAGAGTGTCGCTGACAACATCGCGGGGCGGACGATTTGCGCGTTTGGGGAGGCGTGTGCGTGGCCTGTGCAAAGTTTCATCGCCGCGTTTCGCGAGGAGTTTGAGGCGAAGGTTCGTTGAGAGTTTATGTCTGGCTATTGAGGCGGGATTCCTTGTCGATGTTAACACTGGCGGAGGAGCCAAGACGGTTTGCGCCGGCGTCGAGCATGGCGTGAGCGTCAGCGGCGGTGCGGATGCCGCCGCTGGCTTTGACGCCGACATGTGCGGGGAGGGTTGCGCGCATCAATTTGACGGCGCTGAGGGTGGCTCCGGCGGTGCTGAAACCGGTTGAGGTTTTGAGGAAAGAGGCGCCGGCGCGCACCGCGGCTTTGCAAGTTTCGCGGATTTGCTCGTCGTTCAACAGGCAGGTTTCCAGAATCACTTTGACGGTTCGTCCGTTGGCGATGGAAACGACTTCGTGGATTTCGTGCTCGATAAAATTCCAATGTCCGTCCAGAGCCGCGCCGATGTTGATGACCATGTCAATTTCATGAGCGCCGCTGGCGATGGCTTTGGCGACGGCGATGGCGTTGGTTTGGGGCAGGCTTGCGCCGAGTGGAAAATTGCAGACGGTGCAAATTTTCACCTTGCTGCCCTTCAGCAGGGATTTGGCCGTGGTAATCCAGTAAGGATTGATGCAGACGGAATAGAAATCATATTCCAGCGCCTCGGCGCACAGTTTTTTGATGTCCTCAAGGCGCGCGTCTGGCTTGAGCAGGGTGTGGTCGATTAATTGGGCAATATTCATTGGAATTTGAGATTAGCCCGCAATTGGAAATCGCCAACAAATTTCGGTTTTTTTTCGGCGGTGTCCAGATATTTGAAAATAATGCGGCTTTGCTCTTGGCCTCCTTTGAGGCCGTAGTTGAGATTTGCCCCGATTTTTTCACATAAATTCTAACAGAGCGAGAATGCCGATAAATACAGAGTTTGGCAGGCAAAACATTGGCGACCCCAACGGGATTCGAACCCGTTTGAAGGAGCTTCAAAATTTTCCTCATTTTGCCACGAAGGTTGACATAAAGAAGGTTTCATCGTGGTAATGACCATAAGGCAGTGCCGTTGAAAGAAATCCGTCCTGAACTGGCAGTGTCAGTCAAGGGGTTGAAGGCTGGCGGAGTGGGCAAGGCTGTGGAGTTGGATGGCAAATTGATGTTATTGCAAGTGACGGCAATTGAGCCGCTGGTTCAACCCAGGCTCCGTGAACAGTTGGAGCGACAACGGGAAAATGAGCTGGCGCATCGTGTGATGGAGCGGTTGTGCAAAGATGCTGAAGTAAAATTTTTTATTTCCAATCCATCTCTGGCGAACAGCGGGACAAGTCGGTAACATGCTTTTATGGTCTGGATAAAATATGCTGGCGGAATGGCGGTGTTTTTAGGCATGTGTTTGGCGCAATCTCAGGCGGGTTTGGAATTTGCCAAGACGCATCTTGAATTCAACGCCAAGGCGGGTGATACTCAGGTGGAAATTATATTTCAATTTATTAATCGGGGAACGGAAGGTATCGAGATTACCAAAATTCAAACTTCTTGCGAATGTATAACAGCACGGTTGGACAAGAAACGCTACGCGCCCGGCGAGTCGGGGGAAATCAAGACGTGGTTTGTGTTCGGTGAGCGCGGGGGTGAGCGGTTCAAGCAATTGATGCTTGCCACAGATGACCGAATCAATCCAGTGCACCGACTGTCATTTCTGGTGCGAATTCCAGAATATTTGCAAGTTGAACCAGCAGCGGTGTTCTGGTCAATGGGGGCACCCGTCTCAATGCAGACATTGACGGTAAAAATTCCAGAGACAGTGCCGATAGCCAGGTCTTTAAAAATTGCGGGCAAACATCCACGGCTTCAATTAAAACTCAACGAAAAACAACGGGGGCGCGCTTACGAATTGCAGATGGAACCGCGAAATTTGGACGAGCGATTCCGCGATGAAATTGTGTTGGAGGCAAGTTTCCCAGGGATTGGCGTCAAACGGTATAAGGTCTATGCCTACGTCAAATAATTATTCGCGACTGAACCCATAATTGGCTTTGCAAAAACAAAAAAATGTCCTGCAAAATTTTAATCCGCGACGTCAATTGGCAAAACACCCCCAACCTTCGCATCATCGTTCCGTCCGGTCTGTCACACGGTCAGGCAGTGCGGCTTACCAAGTCCATCATGGTGTTGAACGGTGATCATGTGGCGCGGTGTTGGAGACGAA
>JAITHY010000025.1 GCA_031279715.1 Verrucomicrobiales bacterium
GCACTCCCGCCCTCAACATCAACGCCCCCGAACTCCCCATTCCGAATCTGCCCAAGCCTGAAATTTCCGGACGCCTCAACTTCAGCGCGCAAAATGCCAAAATCTCCCGCGCCATCGAACTCCTGAACCTCGACGCCCAAACCTATCGTCGAAACGGTGACTTCTCCCTCGCTGAAAGTGTCCTCAACCAGGCCTTGCAACTGGACCCCGCCCATGTGTCCACACTGGTCAGCATGGCGCAGTTGCAGGAAATCATGGGCAACACCGAAACCGCCCTGCGGTATTGGAACACCCTCCTGGCGCAAGGCGTTAACGCCGGCAAAAATCTTCAACTGGCGCGGGAACGCGTGGCCATCATTCAACCGATGGTTCAGTTGGAGCAACAGGTCAGGCAACGGGAAATTCAATTGCTGACGCTGCGCCGGCAACTCGTTATTGCCGCTGTCAACGCCGTGCCGCCAACGCTGACCGTCAACACCGTCGCCGTGCAAGTCGATTTTTTTATCAAGCGCGCCGACTCCCAGTTGCAAATCGATCCCGGAAAAATGCGCATTCAATTGTTTTTCTACGACCAGCGGCCCGGCGATCACTTTATTCCCGCGAAAAAAATTGATGTCGCCTTTGCCCGCCAGCCTGCCGACTGGTCGCAATCTGACACCGAGGTTTTGCAAGCCCGCTACACCCTGAGCCGCGGCGATGACGGCGGACGGCTCCCCTACGGCTACCTGTTGCGAGTTTATTATAATGGCGAACTGCAAGACGAACGCGCCGACCCGCCCGGTTTGCTAAAAGTGTTTCCCTCGGAATAGGAAATCCGCGAAGAAGAGCCGGTTATCGGATTTGAACCGATGACCCTCTGATTACAAATCAGATGCACTGCCACTGTGCTAAACCGGCGGTAAAACTGCCCGCAACTCATGTTACATGAGGCTTGTCATCGGGCAAGCCTGATTTTTACCGGGGTTTGTCAAGAAGAAAGGCCGCGTGATTAAAGTTCTTGCGTTTGTTAAGCGCGCCTTAACCATGGTTGGCGTTGTGCCGCGAAAACGGTACAAATGTCGTAGCAAAAAAACAACCGGAGTTTGATTATGCATTTGGCGCAATGAGGAAAAAACGGCGTGTATTATGTCCGCTTTCAATGCCAGCGAAAAAAACCTTTGGTGTACTTGCCAGCGCAGGTCCGCTGAGGCTCAGTGACCGCGCAAAATCTTTCTCGTTGTGAACAGGCCCGCGACAGATGAAATCCGCGTAGCGTTGCACCAGGCTGGCGCTGATGTCGAGTCCTGAAAGTCAGCGGTCATGTTCCAGGTTAAATTGTTTTTCACGGACAAATCCATCGGGTCAATCTTGCCGGTAAATTCGCTGGCATTGTCCAAGCTCACCGTCAGCGCCGCATCATTCGTGGCGATGATATGCGCTTGCGTGCGCGTCGCCAAACCCGCTTGGCGACAATCCGGCGGTTACAACAATTTGCCGACCGATTCCCGCAGCGCGGCCAGGCATTGCACCCAAACTTCATCACTGACGGCCAGGTACACTTCCTCACCGTCAGCGTTTTTTTGTTTTTCGCAAACGCCTTGTCGCTCCTCGACCAGCGCGGCGCTGATGCCGTCGAGAAAAAACGCCTCGACGCTTTCCCCGGCGGGCGCTGACGGTGACTTGTCGCGGCAGCGGTGGATGGCCTCGTCTATCGCGGCGGCCAATTCGCCAGCGCTGATGCTGATGCCGAGCCGGTCGGCGTCAGCGAGGTATTTGGCGAGAAAATCCTCCAAGCGCGCAACCACACTGGCGAGTTCGGTGTTCATATTATTTCAACGGCGTGAGTTTGTAATCGTCTTTCGCGTCCTGCATTGCCCAGCCGAGGGCGGTTAGTTGCGCACGGCATTCGTCGGCGAGTTGCCAATTTTTTTCTTTTTTGGCCGCCCAGCGTCTGGAGGCGAGTTCTTGCGCCTTGGCGGGGGCGCTGGCGGTGGCTTCATCGTCAGCGGCGGGCAGCGCCAGGCCGAGCGCGTGCATAATGCGCTGGAAGCCGAGCCAGGACGCCGTCGGGTCGGTGAATTTGCCGGCGTCCTTGAGGGCGACGAATGTTTGCCCCAGCGCCTCGCTGACATTGAGGTCGTCCTTCAACGCCTCCCACGCGGCGGCGAACGGGTTGTCCGCTGACAGTGAGGCCGACTGTCCGGCCAGTTGTGCGTGGGAAATTTCCGCCGCGCCCGCGGAGAGCGAGGCCGCCGCGCGCGCCAGTTTTTTCAACGCCGCGCGCGCCGCTGACAGTGATTCCAGCGTGAAGTTCAGCGGCTGTCCGTAGCGCCCCGACAACAGCACGAAGCGCGTTTCCATCGGCGAGAAGCCCTTGTCGCGCAGGTCTTGCAGCGTGAACAGATTGCCCTCGCTCTTGCTCATCTTGCGGTTCTCGACCAGCAGGTGCGTGGTGTGAAACCAGTGCGCGGCGAACGGTTTTCCGGTGGCGGCCTGGCTCTGCGCGATTTCATTTTCGTGATGCGGGAAAATCAAATCCACGCCGCCGCCGTGCAAATCAAACGACTCGCCAAGGTAGTGCATGCTCATGCAACTGCACTCCAAATGCCAGCCCGGCCGCCCCTCGCCCCACGGCGCGCACCAAACGTTCACGCCGTCCTCCGGCTTGCGCGCCTTCCACAGCGCGAAGTCGGCGAGCGACTCGCGCTCGTATTCGTCGGATAAATTCCGGCCGCTGGCGCCGGTGTTCAACTCGCGCTCCCGAACCCGGGAGAGCTGCCCGTATTCGGGAAATGAATCAATCCGAAAATACACCGAGCCGTCGTCGGTGCGGTAGGCGTGCTGTTTCATCATCAGCGTTTCGACAAGCTTGATTTGCTGCGGAATATGCGCGACCGCGCTCGGCTCGACATGCGGCGGCAGCAAGTTCAGCGCGGCGCAATCCGCGCGAAACAAACCAAGCCAGTAATCGGTGAACTCCGTCAGCGTCTTCCCTTGCGCCTGCGATTGGCGAATGGTCTTGTCGTCAACATCCGTGATATTGCGCACGTGCCTGGTCTTCCAACCCGCCAGCTCCAACACGCGGCGCAACACATCTTGC
>JAITHY010000037.1 GCA_031279715.1 Verrucomicrobiales bacterium
GCCAAACTCAAAGCCAAGGCCGCCGTGGAACAATCCATCCCTCCAGCCAACTGACCCTCAATATTCAAAAAAATTCCCGTGCCAGTCCCAATTCAAAAAAAACTCCTCTCCCTGACACCCCTGCGCACCTTGGCCTTAACTGTTAGTTTGCTCATTTCCTGTCACGCTGACAGTGACCGCGCGGACTTGGTATTCGTCAACGGCCCCGAGCCGGAATCGCTCGACCCAGCGCTCATCAGCGGGCAAGCGGAAGGGCGGCTCGCCTATTGTTTGTTTGAGGGATTGACACGGCTGAATGCTGGCGGTGACGTCAGCCCCGCCGCCGCCGAGCGTTGGGATATTTCGCCCGACGGCACAATGTACACGTTTCATTTGCGCGAAAATTTACGCTGGAGCAACGGCGCGCCGCTGACGGCGCACGACTTTGTCCGCTCATGGCGGCGCGTACTCAGTCCCGCCACGAGCGCGATTTATGCCGACGCACTGTTCGTCATCGACAACGCGCGACGGTATCATCACGGCGAATTAACGGACTTCAACCAAGTCGGCATTAGCGCTCCCGATGCCCGCACCGTCAGCGTTCGCCTCACCTCGCCAACGCCGTACTTTCTGTATCTCACCAGCTTCGTCACATATTTACCCGTGCCGCTGACCGTCATTGAGCAACGCGGCTCGCGCTGGATTCGGCCCGAAAATATCGTCGGCAATGGCCCCTATGTTTTACGCGACTGGAAACTCAATGACCGCCTCGCATTCGCCGCCAATCCCCGTTACTGGGACGCTGACCATGTCAACCTCAAACGCGTGGACGCGCTGACCGTGACCAACGGCAACACGGCGGTGAATTTGTATTTCACCGGTCAAGCCGACCTCATCCTTGACCGCGGACTCATCCTGCCGCAAATTCTTAGCGCTCTTCGTCAGCGGCGTGACTTGCACGGGTTCGATTTTCTCGGCACATACTTCTATCGCTTCAACACCACCCGCGTGCCATTCGACCATCCGCTCGTCCGCAAGGCGTTCTCCGCTGCCATTGACCGCCGCGCCATTGTCGGAAAAATCACCCTCGGCGGTGAGCAACCCGCGACTGCGCTGGTACCCAACCTCATCAAGGGTTACACGCCCGCTGACGGTGTGGAGTTCAATCCCGACCAGGCCCGCGCATGGCTCGCCGAGGCCGGCCACCCCAACGGTAAAAACTTCCCGCGCGTGACCATCCTGTATAACGCCTCACAGCAGCACGCCGGAATTGCCGTGGAAATTCAAGCCATGTGGAAACGCATCCTCAATGTCAGCGTCGAGTTGCGCCCAGTCGAATGGACGGCCTATCTGCAAGCGATGGATCATCTCGACTACGACATAGCCCGTTCCAGTTGGGTCGGTGACTATCCGGACCCGGCGACATTTCTCAATTGCTTTGCCAGCGGCGTGGGTAACAATCGCACCGGCTGGAGTAACGCTGATTATGACCGCCTGCTTGCCGCCGCTGACCGTGAGTCCGCCCCCGCCAAACGGTTTGCCTTGCAGCGCGACGCCGAAAAAATCCTTGTCGCTGACAATCCGCCCATCGCGCCGATTTTTCACTATGTTGGCATGATGCTCTACGACCCTAAAAAATTCGGCGGTATTCACGGCACCCCGCTGGACGACCACCCCATTCAAGACATCCACCGGAAGTAAATGCGCCGGCAATTGCGAACATTAATACATGGGCAATGAAACGGAGCACAGTTTATGAATTTTGGGAAATTCAGCAAATGGCATCAGGAAAATGAAAAGTAAAGTGGCTGCAAGCGGCTGCATAATCGCGCAACTGCTCATGGGCAATTGGCTGTTGTGGCGCGGGGCGGGACGACCTGATTTATCCCATCCTTACGAACTGATGGTCAGTCTGTCCGCGTCCTGCGTAATCATCCATCTTTTGCTGTTTGTTAAAATTCCGCTGACACGCTGCCCATGGTGGACTCTGCCGTTCATCGCCATTGCCGCGTGTTACGCGATTTTTCTGGCCGGCAACTTCAGCGGCGCTTTGTTTGCCATGTTGAAAAACGAGATGTTTCACCACTGGCGCGACCTGCCGCTCAACGTGCTGACCGCCGTCACCGTCAGCGGCGTGGGCGCGCTGCTGTTCACCCCTGTAATCATGCTGTTTGGCGTGTTGGAGTGGCTCTGGTTGATGGCGCTTAAATATTGGCGATGACCGCCAGCGCCTGTTTATAAAATGACTTCCAGCGCCCGCCTCCAGCGGCATGCACCTTGCCTGGGGTATTTTTTCACCACCGCTGGCACAGACAGACTATCATTACACCGCGGCGGCTTTGGCGGACTTGCGGTCAATGGTCTTAACCTCCATCGTCCCCTTGCTCTTACGCAGGTAGCCGAGGCTGGCACGGCGAACTTTGCCTTGCGTTTCCACCGTCACTTTTTCCACATGCGGGGAGTGCACGGGAAAGACACGCTCGACACCTTCGCCGTAGCTGATGCGGCGCACGGTGAAAGTCGCGTTGATGCCCCGGCCTTTCTTGCCAATGACAATGCCGCTGTAGTTCTGAATGCGCTCTTTTTCACCCTCTTTGACACGGGTCGAGACCTTGACAGTATCGCCAACGTTAAAGTTCGGGACTTCCTTCTTGAGTTGCGCACTCTCAATTTTTGCTATCGCTTTCATGTTCTATCTTTCCTCTGTTTTCTCAATCAGGTCCTTCCGACGTTCCAACGTCCTTCGGGCTGCCTGTTCTTTTCTCCATGCGCTAATGGCGGCATGGTTGCCTGTTAATAAAATCCCCGGCACTTTCATGCCGCGAAAATCCTCCGGGCGCGTGTATTGCGGTCCCTCCAGCAGTTCGCCCGCGCTGAATGAATCCATCCGCGCCGAATCCTCATTGCCCAGCGCCCCAGGCAACAAACGCACAACCGCGTCGATAACCAGCAGCGCCGCGATGGTGCCGTTGCTGAGAACATAGTCGCCGACCGACAACTCCTCATCCACCCAACCCACGCGCACCCGTTCGTCCACGCCCTCGTAGTGTCCGCTGACAAAGAGCAATCGCTCCAGCTTGCTGTATTCCAGCGCCTTCGCCTGGTCGAACTTCGCGCCTTCCGGCGTCAGGTACACGACCCGTCCTCTCACCGCTTCCCTCGCCTGCACGCTCTCAATGCATGCGACGAGCGGAGCGCATTTCATCACCATCCCCGGACCGCCGCCAAACGGACGGTCATCCACCGTGCGGTGTTTGTCGTGCGCATAATCACGAATATCATGCACGCCAATCCGCACCACGCCCGCACGCTGCGCCCGGTGCACAATGCTCACCGTCAGCGGTCCCGCGAGCATTTCGGGAAACAAGGTGAGCACGTCAATTTTCACGCCGACTCACCGGTTCTCCACGATTTCAACCAACGCTTGCCGTTCGCCCCTGGGCATCGCGGCATTGCACAAGCTGCGTATCGCGGAAATGGTTCTGCCATTTTTACCGATGACCCTGCCGATGTCGAACTGGTTCAGCCGCACCAAATAGGCAATGCTATCGGGCTTCTCAAGCACCTCGACCTCAACTTCCTCCGCATGCTTCACCAATGATGAAACCACAAATTCCACAAAGTATTTCATACGCGGAGACCATCGTTGGCATCAGGCGGCGGCGGCTTTCGCCCGCGCTTTCCTCAGCAAGCTTTTTACCGTGTCGCTGGCCTTGGCGCCCTGCCCCAGCCAGTGCTCCACACGGTCAAGCTTGAGTTGCTTCTCTTGATTCTTGCCCACCGGATCGTAAGAACCGACTATTTCAATGAACTTGCCGTCACGGGGGGAGCGCTTGTCCGCCACCACCACATTATAGAACGGCCTGTTCTTCGCGCCCTCGCGACGCAAACGTATCACTACTGCCATATATATGTCCTGTCTTTCATCATCCGCCCGGCGACCCCAGGCCGCCGAGCATCCGTTTCAATTTATTCTCCTGATTCCCGCCTCTGAACAGCTTGCCCATCATCTTCTTCATGGCGCGAAAACGTTGCAACAAATTGTTGACTTCCGTCACGCTGGTGCCGCTGCCCATGGCTATTCTTTGACGACGCCGCGCATTCAAAATGTCGGGGCGCCGCCGCTCTTGAAAAGTCATCGAGCAGATAATCGCCTCCGTCCGTTTCAACGTGTTGTCGTCCAGAGAGAAATTTTGCATACTACCCATGCCTGGCAACATGCCAAGCAGATTTTTCAATGACCCCAGCTTTTTTATCTGCCGCATCTGCCCCAAAAAATCTTGCAAATTAAACTCAGCCGTGCGGAGTTTGCGCTCAAGTTTCTCCGCATCCTCCACATCAATCTGCTCCGATACTTTCTCCGCCAGACCGTACAAATCGCCCATGCCAAGCAACCGCTGAATGAGACGGTCAGCGTGGAACACCTCAAATTGGTCCACCCGCTCCCCCGTGCCAATGAACTTAACCGGCACGCCCGTCACCGACTGTAATGAAAACGCCGCGCCACCCTTCGCATCGCCGTCGAATTTTGAAAGCACCATGCCCGTCAGCGGCACAGCGTCGTGAAACGCCTTCGCCACATCCACCGCGCTCTGTCCCAACGCCGCATCCGCCACCAACAGCGACTCGTCCACCGCTAACAGTGACGTCGCCGATTTCAACTCCGCAAGCAACTCCCCGTTAATCTCCGTCCGTCCCGCCAAGTCAAAAATCGTCACGTCAAACTGACCGTCAGCGGCGTGCTTCATCGCGCTGGACAAATGTTCATTCAACTTCGCTGACGGTGACGGGACAAACACCTCAATCTCATTCTGACGGCCCAGGGTCTGCAACTGCTGCACCGCCGCGGGCCGGCTCAGATCCGCCGCCACCAACAGCACCTTCTCCCGTTGTTTCTTCAACATCAGCGCCAGCTTCCCCGCCGTCGTCGTCTTCCCCGCCCCGTTCAACCCGCACAACGCCACCCGCAGCGGACGCTTCGCTGACAGCGCGCCGTCGCCTTCCTGAAAAATCGCCAGCAATTCGTCATGCACAATCTTGACAAACATATCGCCGGGCCGAATCGAATTGCTCACCTGCTCGCCAATCGCCTTCGCCTTGACCCGCTCGCAAAAATCTTTCGTGACCTTATAATTGACATCCGCCGCGAGCAGCGCCATCCGCACCTCGCGCATAGCGTCAGCGACATTGCTTTCCGACAGTTTGCCATACCCGCGCAACTTGGAAAACACGCCCTGAAACTTCTCTGCCAATTGACTTAACATGGGGTGAAAAAATTAGGGAAAAATACCGTTGACGCAAAGAAAAAACTCCGCAATTTTTCAATGCCGCCTCCCGCCGCCATCTCATGGATTAAAAATCCGGATCAAGCGCTGCCAATGAGCACCCCCGTGAGAAACACCAGCAAGCCGCCAACGATGACTTGAAACGCCGCCGACAAAAACGGCGTGTCCATGAACCGCTTGCGAATCCAGGCAATCACAACCAACTCCACCAGCACAATGACAATGGCGACCCCCGTGGCGAGTTTGAAATCGTGAATAAGATACGGCAGCGTGTGCCCCAGCCCGCCAACAGCGGTCATCAACCCGCACACCACGCCACGAATAAACGGCCTGCCGCGCCCGCTCAACGCACCGTCGTCGGAAACCGCCTCGGTGAACCCCATGCTAATCCCCGCGCCAACCGACGCCGCCAAGCCGACGACAAAAGCATCGTGCGAACTGTGCGTGGCAAACGCGGCGGCAAAAATAGGCGCCAACGTTGACACCGAGCCATCCATCAGCCCAGCCAAACCGGGTTGCACAACTTGCAACACAAACA